>JBIKXM010000192.1:0-3525 GCA_044355755.1 Burkholderiaceae bacterium
TGGCTGCGAGCATGCACTCTTCAATTAATTTATGCGCTTCATTGCGTTGACTCGGCAGAATTTTTTCGATTTTGCCCTGCGCATTGCAAATGATTTTGCTTTCAGTGGTATCAAAATCGATTGCCCCGCGTTTTTGCCGAGCTTGCCATAGGGTTTTATACAAATCATACAGATTTTGTAAGTGTGGCATTAGCTGGGCCATTTTTTTTGCTTCGGGGCCATGGGTATTGGTCAGGCTCTGAGCCACCTCATCATAGGTGAGACGCGCCGCCGAACACATCACGGCACTATAAAACTGATACGCTTTGACGTTGCCTTTTTGGTCGATGACCATGTCACAGACGACACATAAACGCTCTACATGGGGGTTGAGCGAGCATAAGCCATTCGACAGTTTTTCCGGCAACATGGGAATCACGCGCCGTGGAAAATAGACCGAAGTGGCACGCAGTAACGCATCGTTATCTAAAGGGGTAGCTGGTTTGACATAATGAGACACATCAGCGATCGCAACCAGTAAGCGCCACGCATTCTTTTTTTTCCCGCGTCCGAGAGTAATCGGTTCACAGTACACCGCATCATCAAAATCTCTTGCATCAGCACCATCAATCGTGACCAACGGAATATCACGCAGATCAATACGATTGTTTCTATCTTTGGCTGTCACTTTATCAGGCAATGCTTGTGCCTCATCCAGGGTATGCTTGGCAAACTGATAGGGAACGTTAAATTTGCGTACCGCAATTTCTATTTCCATACCTGGATCATCAATTTCACCCAAGATCTCAACGACTTTTCCCATCGCCTGTGTATGCCGATCTGGAAAGCGCGTGATTTGTACACCAACGACCTGCCCTAATTTAGCTTTCCCTTGGGATTTGGGCGCAATTAAGACATCATGGTTTAATCTTTGATCTTCGGGCGCGACAAGTAATACCCCATTTTCATTTAATAACCGACCAATAATCAGATGATTGGCACGCTCGACTACCTCGACTACCTGTCCCTCTGGACGACCACGGCGATCATAGCCCGTGAGCCGAACCTGCACGATATCGTTATGCATGACTTTTTGCATTTCACGTTCGGGCAAGTAAATATCTTCAGCACCGTCATTGCGCAAGAGAAAACCAAAACCATCACGATGGCCTTGGACACGCCCTACAATAAAATCTGCTTGCTGCGCCAGCACAAACTCCCCCTGGTGATCAGTTGTCAGCTGTCCATCGCGCTGCATCGCCGCGAGCCTTTTATTAAAGCCATCTAGCGCCTTTTTCGTAATTTTTAATGATCGCACCAAGGCTTTCAGTGACATCGCCTGAGATGATTCTCTCAGCGTTTTTAGAATAATTTCTCGCGTTGGAATCACTTCAAGCGCAGCAGAATGAGAAGGTGAGGTTAATTTTTTATTCAAGGGGAGATCTCGATTATTGATTGTTTGCTCTATCTTTAGGGAAGTTCAGTATAAAAAATACCGGTATGATGCGGAATTTGACATTATGCCTTGAGTCGATATAATCGCGCCCTCTAAAATAGCATTTTGTATTCCACTGCCCAGGTGGCGAAATTGGTAGACGCACCAGCTTCAGGTGCTGGCGCTCGCAAGGGCGTGGAGGTTCGAGTCCTCTCCTGGGCACCAGATGTATTTTTTACGCTGCAACAACGCCTGTTATCTTAGTATCACCGCTGCTATACAACTTTAAAAAAGTCTTATTGTATTTCAACGGCTCCATTTTTTGTCATCTTCCCCGCGCTGCAAAACTGCCATCGTGATGCGCGAAACGCACACCAGTTTATCGTTTTCGTCGACGATGCGAATTTCCCAAACTTGCGTTGATCGCCCCAGGTGCAATGGTTTGGCCGTACCCGTGACCCAGCCCGAACGCACCCCACGTATATGATTGGCATTAATCTCAAGACCAACACAATGATAACGCTGCGGGTCAACACATAAACCTGCGGCTAAACTGCCCAAGGTTTCTGCAAGCAATACCGAGGCACCACCATGCAGTAAACCCATCGGCTGAAAAGTCCGATGGTCAACCGGCATACGTGCGCTAACGAAGTCCGGACCAATTTCTAACAACTCAATGCCCATGTGAGGAATTGCTGTGTTTTCACATAAGGGCAAAATTTGCGCTAAAGAAATAGGTTGGAACCAGATAGGATTAGTCATATTGTTTACTCATCGTAGAAATGGCGTCTTTTTCAAGCACAGGAAAAAGGGTTACGCAGCAGGATCGTTTCTTCACGCGCTGGGCCGGTTGAAATCATGGCTATTTCAGTACCACACAGATCGCTAATACGTTGCAGGTAAGCTTGTGCCTGAGGCGGCAAATCGGCCCAATTTTGGATGCCAACCGTGCTCGTTTGCCATCCAGGTAGGGTTTCATAAATCGGCTCACACTTTGCTACTTGAGCCGCACCAAGCGGCAAAATATCATATTCTTGATCGCCAACGCGGTAACCCACACATAAACGAATGTGTTCCAAGGCATCCAGTACATCTAATTTTGTTATGCACAAGCCAGAGATACCATTAATCTGAATTGCTCGCTTCAATGCGGCAATATCCAACCAGCCGGTACGACGCGGGCGCCCAGTGACCGAGCCAAACTCTTTCCCAACTTGCGCCAGATGTATACCGATCGCATCCTGTCTATTTACATTATCGTGATCATACAATTCGCTCGGGAAAGGACCTGCACCGACCCGAGTACAGTAGGCTTTCGTAATGCCTAATACGTAATGCAAAGCATCCGGGCCAATGCCTGTCCCCGCCGCCGCGTTTCCAGCAACGCAATTACTTGAAGTCACAAAGGGATAAGTACCGTGGTCAACATCTAGGAGGGTACCTTGGGCACCTTCAAACAGTATATTTTTCCCCATTTTGCGGAGTTGACTCAGTTCAGTCGAGACATCGCCTATCATCGGCCGTAATTTCGACGCAAAAGCGAGAGTGGCATCTAAAATTTGCTGAAAGTCTACTGCGGGGGCCTGCAAATAGCGGGTCAAAATAAAGTTGTAATAATCTATCCCTTCGCGTAACACGCTGGCGAAATAGTCCGGCTGGTAGAGATCTTGTACACGCAAGCCGCGGCGGGCTACTTTATCTTCGTATGCGGGGCCAATGCCACGGCCCGTTGTACCAATTTTATCGAGCCCCTTCTGTGCCTCTCGCGCTTGATCTAAAGCAATATGATGTGGCAGCACTAAAGTTGTCGCAGCAGAAATACGTAAGCGCGACTGGACTTCTACTCCGGCAGCCTCTAACTCGGTGATTTCCTGAAACAAGGCTGCGGGCGATAGCACAACTCCATTGCCAATGTAGCAAGTAACGTCTGGACGCATAATTCCAGATGGAATCAGTCTTAAAATCGTTTTCTGGCCACCGATAATAAGCGTATGGCCAGCATTGTGACCGCCCTGAAAACGCACCACACCACTGACGTGATCGGTGAGCCAATCGACAACTTTGCCCTTGCCTTCATCGCCCCATTGGGTGCCGATAATGACAACATTACG
>JBIKXM010000217.1:0-3122 GCA_044355755.1 Burkholderiaceae bacterium
TAAAGCTTATACAACAGCGCTGCTGCTGTAGGTGTGGGCTGCTGCAGTGGCAGTGGCCCGCCTCTTGATTGGCTGGCTTATGTTGTGTCACGTGCGTGATGCGTTGCCAACGGGTACGAGTATCAACAGCAGGTCGTGCCAGAACAATTTTGCATAAGTCCGGGCAATATTTTTATCTGATTGCAAAAAACGGGAGTTGATCATGAACCCACCGATAGTTGATAGTGTTACCGCATTTCATGCTCCAGCCTACATACAGCATGCTCGTTTACTTGAGTGGGTACAACAAATAGTCGCATTGACGAAGCCGAAACAACTCCATTGGTGTGAGGGCTCACAGGCTGAGTACGATCAATTGTGTGAGCAGATGGTGATCCAGGGCACGCTGAAACGACTACATCCAGAAAAACGTCCGCGATCATATTTAGCTTGGTCACATCCGCATGATGTGGCTCGGGTTGAAGAACGTACTTTTATCTGCTCCACCACACAAGCAGAGGCAGGCCCAACGAATAATTGGATGGCTCCAGCAGACATGCGCCAAACCCTCCAGCCACTTTTTGATGGCTGTATGCGTGGGCGTACATTATATGTTGTCCCCTTTTCCATGGGGCCACTCGGGTCACCGATGGCGCATATAGGTGTAGAACTAACCGACAGTCCCTATGTGGTCGTAAATATGAAATTAATGACCCATATGGGGCGTGCTGTATTAGATGAATTAGGAGCAGATGGGGCGTTTATTCCGTGCGTCCATACAGTAGGCAAACCATTAATGGCGGGTGAGTCCGATGTGCCTTGGCCATGTAATGCAACCAAATACATTGCCCATTTTCCGGCGGAGCGTGAAATTTGGTCCTATGGTTCAGGCTATGGCGGTAATGCTTTATTAGGCAAAAAATGCTTGGCTTTGCGTATCGCCTCTAATATCGGGCGTGCGCAAGGATGGTTAGCTGAACACATGTTGATCCTGGGGGTGACTTCGCCGCAGGGGAAAAAATACCATATCGCTGCGGCTTTCCCCTCTGCCTGTGGCAAAACCAATTTTGCGATGTTAATTCCACCGCCTGAGTTTTCGGACTGGAAAATCACCACGATTGGTGATGATATTGCCTGGATTAAGCCAGGCGCAGATGGCCGCTTGTATGCGATTAATCCAGAGGCTGGATACTTTGGAGTCGCGCCGGGTACCAATCAACGCACCAATCCAAATTGCATCGCTGCCTTACGCCATGATGTCATCTTTACCAACGTTGCCTTAACTGATGAGGATGATGTGTGGTGGGAGGGCTTGACCGATACAGCCCCGGCGCATTTACGAGACTGGCGTGGTAAAGATTGGACGCCTGAGGATGGGCAACAGGGGCGTATGGCCGCCCATGCGAATGCCCGATTTACCGTGTCAGCACAAAACAATCCAGCGCTGGATGCGGATTGGAATAATCCGTGTGGCGTACCCATCGACGCATTTATCTTTGGGGGACGTCGGAGTACTACCGTGCCCTTAGTCGTCGAAGCACAGAGTTGGCTAGAAGGGGTCTATATGGCGGCGACAATGGGCTCTGAAACCACTGCCGCAGCGGCGGGTACCCAGGGCATCGTACGTCGCGATCCTTTTGCGATGCTGCCCTTTATTGGCTATAACATGAGCGACTATTTTCAGCATTGGCTGAACATAGGCCAACAAATCGAGACAGCATCCAAACAAAATCGAGGTGCTGCTGCGAAGATCTTTTGCGTCAATTGGTTTCGCAAAAATGCAGAGGGTAAATATATCTGGCCCGGATATAGCGAGAACATGCGCGTTCTAAAATGGATTATCGAGCGTATTGATGGTCAAGCGGCAGGTATGCAGAGCGCACTTGGGGCTATGCCACGTTACCAAGATATCGATTGGCGGGGCTTGCCTTTTGATCCTGCACAATTCAATCTCCTAACAACCATTGATGTCCTGGCTTGGCAAAAAGAGCTTGAGTCACACCGCAAACTATTTGATAAATTAGCCTACCATTTACCAGAAGCGCTGCGCATGACACGACGAGACATAGCGCGGCGCCTAACTGAAAATAAAACACAGTGAAACCCTTGAATTAGCCGCCGCGTGCCAAAAAATAGCGTGGCGCGATACTCGGGCTTGGTCTCACGCCTCGATGAAGTCGAAACGTATTGAAATAGTTGCATGAAATTAACCTTAGCTGAACTTACATTTAATGCCGATGGGGTACCGTACTCCACTCTATACGAGGATATCTATCACAGTGCTGCAGGTGCTTGGCAACAAGCCGAGCACGTATTTTTAAAGGGCAATCAATTACCTCAGCGTTGGGCCGGCTGTACACAGTTTGTCATTCTAGAAACCGGTTTTGGCTTGGGCACCAATTTTCTGGCAACCTGGGCAGCTTGGTCGCAAGACCCGCAGCGTTGCCAAAAACTACATTTCGTCTCGATAGAAAAACACCCATTACGTCAGCACGACCTACGGCAAGCCTGGCGCACAAACTTAGAAAAAACCTCTGGAGAGGCAGACAAGAGATCGACACAGCAAATACATCCGATACTGATAGAGCAACTGATTGCCCAATGGCCTATGTTGACGCCGGGTTTGCATCGATTGGTATTTGCGCAAGGCCAGGTGATATTGACACTCGCATTCGGTGACATAGAACAAATATTGCCACGCCTACAGCTCGGGGCGGATGCCTTTTATTTGGATGGCTTTGCCCCACGTAAAAACCCAGAAATGTGGTCTATGGCGGTGTGTAAGGGCCTAGCAAGATTGGCGCGGGCACAGGCAACACTGGCGACCTATAGCTGTGCAGCTAGCGTTCGTGAGCATTTACAGAGTGCTGGTTTCGCACTGCAAAAACAGCCGGGTTTCGGCGACCCACAGCGTGATAAAGTCGGTAAACGAGACATGTTAGTCGGGCATTTTGCACCGCGTTGGCAAGTACGTCGTTATGCTCCACCTGCGGTACCGCATTATCGTCAGCATAGTGCCCTGATTATCGGCGCGGGTATTGGTGGCTGTGCGGTCGCGGCTGCGTTAGCGCGTCAGGGGTGGCGTGTAAAAATAGTTGAACAAGCAGCCAATATCGCGCCAGCCACTTCAGCACATCCACAAG
>JBIKXM010000218.1:0-3111 GCA_044355755.1 Burkholderiaceae bacterium
CATAGCTCATCACTGAGCAGTAATCGGAGCATTGCAAACTCGTTTTGTTGTTGTGTCAGAACTCCAATATTACGAGTTTGCTCCTCCCTTTCAACCTCTTATTTCAAAACGTCAACAGACCCTAGTCCATCAGCGGAAAATATTAAGCAGTATATGGACGCATCACGAAGTTATTGTCACGCACAATTTGTGCTGCATATCTCTGCCGATGGGAAACAGGTTCTAGGTTTGAGTCAGCCACTGACACTTAATTATCAATTGACCAAAATTGAGCCTGGGCAGGAATATGGTGGCTTAAGCAAGGCCATGCTTGATGCAGTGCAAAGTTTGATTTCTGATGCTTTTGAACCGATTACGCCTAAGCAGATTTTAATGGCGCTGACCAATGATGGACAAACTATAGGTGGTAAAGCCGTCTTGAATGATTTTTTAGCAATACCTGAGTTATTTAGCAGTAACGTGTTCTCATCCGATCATATTGCAATTGATGTCACGCAAAAAGCATTGATTTTCAAAGGTGTCAATTCTTTTGATCATGAAAGCGGCAAAATACTTAATCAGTTAACTGAGTCTGGTGTACTCCTGAAAAATGATGATGGTAATTTAGCGATGAAGCTCGATACGCGCATATTTTCAAATGGCAACAATGGCTATGGTGGTGTTTATATACAACGCTTGCTGTCATCGGGTCAGGAGAAATTTTCGAGTCTCAATGCCTTAGCAGAGTGGATGACGCAAACACCAAGTTGGAATTTTAGAAAGATAAGTCGCTCAGAGGTATTGCTTAAAGCAATCAATCCAACTCCGATGGTACCTGGCTATCATTTGAATAAAGTAGTTGCAGAGCGTCTTTTAGATGACGTAGACCGCTTAAAAGAACTGGTTTCATTCGATGAAAAGAGAAACCAATTCTTTTCCCTGAATCCGGTGCTTTAGTTCTGAAAAGTTGCTGTGTCTACTAAGGTAGATTGTCTTATTAGCTGGGCTATGTATAGTGCAACCCAGTGAGCGAGCCCAAAACCGAGTTGCTCGGTGTTCGACTCCTGCTTTATCCTACCTTTGCTAGCCCTGTCGGAGACCGTTGTGCAATGATGGATTATCTGAGTTGCTCTTTGATCTTGGAGGCTAAATGCTCTACGCAGGTTTGGGCTTGGTTAAGATTATTTGCTTCAACCATGATACGTAATAATGGTTCAGTGCCTGATTCGCGGATAAGGACACGCCCTGTGTTTTTTAGCGTTTTCTCAATGACGGTGATTTCTCGCTGGAGCGTATTATCTTCCTGCCAATGGTAGTTATTTGAAATAGGCAGATTAAGTAGTATTTGCGGATAGAGAGTGACGCCATTCATCAGTTCTGCTAAGTTTTTATGGCTACGACGCATGGCCGAGAGCACTTGCAACGCTGAAATAATGCCATCGCCTGTGCTATGTTTGTCTAAGCATAGGAGATGTCCCGAGCTTTCGCCGCCGAGTAGCCATTGACGCTCTTTTAAAGCTTCAAGGACATAACGATCGCCAACTTTAGTGCGTAAGAGAGTGATCTGCTGCTGTTCAAGTGCTATCTCAATCGCTTTATTGGTCATGACCGTACCGACCACACCTTGGATATTTTGTTGTTGTGCCAAGCGATCTTGTGTCAAGATGTAGAGCAGTTGATCCCCGTTATAGAGTACGCCATTCTGATCGACGATTTGTACACGGTCAGCGTCCCCATCAAATGCAATCCCTAAATCAGCTTGTTCTGCAATAACTTTAGCTTGTAGTGCTTTAGGAGCTGTTGCGCCGACATCTTGGTTGATATTGAGGCCGTTTGGTTGGTTACCAAGATTGATGACTTCTGCATCTAGCTCATGGAATACATGCGGTGCCGTGTGATAGGCAGCGCCATGTGCACAGTCGATGACTAATTTAAGCCCTTTGAGATCGAGCTCGTTGGGGAATGTGCTTTTGCAAAACTCGATGTAGCGTCCTGCCGCATCATCTAAACGTTGAGCCCGCCCCAGTGCTTCAGGCGTGACGCAAATAAGGGGTTGTTCAAGTAGCGCTTCGATTTCTAGTTCTACATGGTCAGGTAATTTGTCGCCTTGCGCGGAAAAGAATTTAATACCGTTGTCTGGGTAAGGGTTATGTGATGCGGAGATAACGATACCGGCAGATAGGCGTAGGGTACGTGTTAAATAGGCTACGGCTGGCGTAGGAATTGGGCCGCAGAGCATGACATTGACGCCCGCCGCAGATAAACCTGATTCTAGGGCTGCTTCCAACATATAGCCAGATAAGCGGGTGTCTTTGCCGATTAATACGACAGGCTGTGGGGTATGCTGGGCTAGCACTTTACCGGTAGCATAGCCGAGCCGGAGAATAAACTCAGGGTTAATTGGCCAAGCACCGGCACGGCCGCGTATACCATCAGTACCGAAATATTTTTTTTTCATTTTTTATATCAGACATCCGCTGTTAAAGTGGTTACATTATCTTGCCAAGTAATATTGTGCACTGCAGCCCATATTTTTAAGGCATCCTGGGTAGCAGGTACATTGTGTACGCGCACTATGGCCGCGTTTTGCTCAACTGCAAAGAGTGCTGCTGCGATACTTGAGAATTCGCGCTGTGCGATAGGTTTACCTGTGAGCTCTCCCAGCATACTTTTACGCGATAGCCCAACTAAAATGGGTAAATCAAATTGTTTAAATTTACTTAACTGTTTCAGCAGCGCTAGATTGTGTGCCAGCGTTTTGCCAAATCCAAATCCCGGGTCGAGCATTATTCTAGAACGATTGACCTTTGCTTGCTCCAAATCATCCAAGCGGCTTTGAAAAAAATGAATGGTATCGGAAACTACGTTTTCATAGCAAGGCTGAGATTGCATATTTTGCGGATTACCTTGCATGTGCATCAAAATAACGGCGCAATCTGAATCAGCTACTGCATCGGTTGCGCCTGGCATGCGCAAGGCATGAATATCATTAATAATATCGACACCAATTTCAAGTGCAGCACGCATCACTTCGGGTTTGTAGGTGTCGATTGATAAGGGTCTGCCGCAATCTTGCAAGGCTTTGACGATGGGTAGTAGCCGATCTAATTCTTCTTGCAAGGAGATAGGCGT
>JBIKXM010000219.1:0-3110 GCA_044355755.1 Burkholderiaceae bacterium
CTATAACTGTTTAGATCGTCATTTAGAGCGGGGGTTGGGTAAAAAAACCGCATTTATTTTTGAAGCCGACGATGGGCAAATCACAACAATTGATTATCAGACTTTGTATCAACGTGTCTGTAAACTAGCCAATGCTTTAAAGACGCGGCATATCAAAAAAGGGGATCGAGTCATTATTTATATCGGCATGTCAATCGAAGGGGTGATTGCGATGCTGGCTTGTGCACGGATTGGTGCAATTCATTCAGTTGTCTTCGCTGGTTTTTCGGCTAAGTCATTGCATGAAAGAATCCTGGATACAGGGGCAGTGGCCGTGATGACGGCTGATGCACAATACCGTGGCGGCAAAATTTTACCTTTAAAGGCGATCATCGATGAAGCGTTGGCTTTAGGCAGTGCTGAGCAAATTCGGCATGTAATTGTTTATCAACGTGCAGGCATTGAAATAGCCTGGCATAAACAGCGTGATGTGTGGTTGCATGAGCTTGAAGCCAATATGCCTGATCAATGTCCGGTTGAATGGGTAGGTGCTGAACACCCGTTATTTATTCTCTATACCTCAGGTTCAACCGGTAAACCTAAGGGGATACAACACGCTACAGCTGGTTATTTGCTTTGGTCGATGTTAACTATGCAGTGGGTATTTGATATTAAAACGGATGACTTGTTTTGGTGTACCGCTGATATCGGCTGGATTACCGGACACACTTATACGGTGTATGGCCCTTTAGCCAGCGCTGCCACCATTTTTATGTTTGAGGGAACGCCGACTTACCCAGATGGTGGACGATTTTGGGAGATTATCGCCAGACATAAAGTTTCAGTTTTTTACACGGCGCCAACCGTTATTCGTTCTTTAATCAAAATTTCTGACGCACAACCTCAGTTACACCCCAGTCGTTACGACCTCAGTAGCTTGCGTTTATTGGGTTCGGTTGGTGAATCGATCAATCCTGCAGCATGGCTTTGGTATTATCGTCAGGTTGGTAGTGAACGTTGCCCGATTGTCGATACTTTTTGGCAAACCGAGACCGGTGGACACATGATTGCGCCGATTCCGGGCATTATGTCTATGCTGCCCGGTTCTTGCTCTTTACCTTTACCGGGTATAGAGGCGGCCGTAGTTGATGAGTTTGGCAATGAGGTCGAGGCCGGGCAAGGTGGATTACTAGTTATTAAACGACCTTGGCCGGCGATGCTGAGGACCATTTGGGGTGACCCAGAACGTTTCCAAAAAGGATACTTCCCCGAGGAATTGGGGGGTAAATATTATTTAGCCGGCGATGGCGCAATACGAAGCCCAGAAAACGGTTATTTTACGATTACTGGCCGAATTGATGATGTATTAAACGTTTCCGGGCATCGTTTAGGGACAATGGAAATAGAGTCTGCTTTGGTCGCACATCCTTTAGTGGCCGAGGCTGCGGTGGTTGGGCGAACAGATGAAGTAACGGGGGAGGCAATCGTTGCCTTTGTCGTATTAAAACGTGACTTACCGACAACAGGCAAAGCTGCTGAGCAGCTTGCTGATGAGTTACGTACCTGGGTAAATAAAGAAATCGGTGCGATTGCAAAACCAGCAGAACTACGCTTCGGGGATAACCTACCCAAAACACGGTCAGGAAAAATTATGCGTCGTTTATTACGTACCTTGGCAGCAGGTCAGGAAATTACTCAGGATATCTCAACATTGGAAAACCCAGGCGTTCTTGAACAATTAAAGCAAGTCCGATAAGAAAGATAACAAAATTTTCTATATTTTGATACAATCGCGGCCTTCCCGGAGAGATGGATGAGTGGTTTAAGTCGCACGCCTGGAAAGCGTGTATAGGTTAATAGCCTATCGGGGGTTCGAATCCCCCTCTCTCCGCCAAAATCAACTCACCAAATCGGCCTTGTTTTGTAAAGTCATGTTGCTTCAGCGCTAGTATGCAAGGCGTGCCAGTACGCGAGTCATGACACAGTTGTGCGTTCTGCCTAATATTGTGCCAGCGAAACTGCGAACGAGGTAGGCCTCAAAATGCTGTTTCAGGGCACATGCTAAAAGCTGACATTTCGGTATTGCCGACATGGCGGCATGATAAGTGCTAGATAGTATTAACGACAACATAGTGGCTGTAGCAGCTGAGATAGACGCAAAGCGCATTAGGGAAAACGATCGTCGCTGTAAAGTGATACGAATGACATCGAATTGGACTAATATCCAACATATTCATTAAAAATATAGTAAATCACATGTCTTATAGCGTTAAAGAAATTTTCTACACGCTTCAGGGCGAAGGAATGCAGGCGGGACGTGCTGCGGTATTTTGTCGTTTTTCTGGGTGTAATCTGTGGAGTGGTCGAGAGCAAGACAGGATGCATGCCATCTGCCAGTTTTGTGATACTGATTTTGTCGGTGTCGACGGTAGTGCCGGCGGGAAATATCCAAGCGCTATCGCTTTAGCTGAACAAATTACACAGTTTTGGCCTGTTGCAAAACCGCATCGTTACGTTGTCTTGACTGGCGGCGAACCGCTATTACAGTTGGATAAAGCGTTAATCGAAGCGTTGCACGCCTTAGATTTTGAGATCGCTGTCGAAACCAATGGTACTTTGTTGCCGCCCGATGGGATTGACTGGATTTGTGTCAGTCCGAAAAGTGGTGCGCCATTTGTGTTGACCTACGGTAATGAAATCAAGGTCGTCATTCCACAAGCAGATCAGGATTGGTCGGTTTTTGAGCAAATGAACTTTGATCATTTTTTCGTGCAGCCGATGGCGGGTCCGTCTTTGCAACAGAATATTCAATTAGCTATCGAGCATTGCCAGCGTCATCCACGTTGGCGTTTAAGTTTGCAAACGCATAAGTTAATCGGTATACGTTAATAACTCGTTTTTCAGGAATTGTTTTGATTACTATTACGCGCCGTTTAGAGTTTGATTCTGGACACCGCATCCCGCATCACCAAGGGCAATGCGCTAACCTCCATGGACATCGCTACGCGATTGAATTGACTTTGCGAGGTGAAATTAACACCCTCAGCGGCACAACAGATGAAGGTATGGTGGTCGACTTTGGGCAAATTAAAGCGTTAGCCAAACAATATTTAGTTGATCTTTGGGACCAT
>JBIKXM010000220.1:0-3109 GCA_044355755.1 Burkholderiaceae bacterium
GTATAGTTCATTTGTTGCAATTTCGACTGGCGAGTCAAAAAGCTTGGATGCTATCGCATTCTCGCCTCTTAACCACTCTTCTTCAAAATTGCACTTCATAGTTGAATTCAAGTAGGAATGAAGGAAAATAAATGATCAATACAGATGTTCAAAAAAAAGCGGTTACCGCACTCAATAAGATTTTAGAGACGGAACTCGCCGGCGTAGTACGTTACACCCATTATGCATTAATGGTCTTTGGTTATAACCGTATCCCGATTGTTTCTTGGTTGAAAAGTAATGCTCAAGAAGGATTGAATCATGCACATAAGGCGGGTGAGTTGGTCACGCAATTAGGCGGTCATCCCTCACTCAAGATAGGGGCGTTATTGGAAACTGAAAAGCATGATATCGGCGATATTCTGCGCGAAAGCCTGGAGCATGAAAAGGCTTCGTTGGCCGCGTATTATGAGTTACTAAAGATCGTTGAAGGTCAGTCGGTTTTACTTGAGGAATATGCACGAGAAATGATTGTCGAAGAAGAATTGCATTTGGATGAAATTAATAAGATGCTCAGACGACCAGGAGAAATTGCATCATTCAAAGAGTGATGCAATTTCCATTTCATTCGCATAACTTTGTCGGCATCGCTGCGCGACTCCTTGCCGTAATGGCTGTACTGTCTTGTCATTGCTCGCTTGGCCTCGCGTTCTACCGTTGAACTGAAACTGGAATGAAATCACAGGTGACCTTATCTACGCCCTTACATGCCCAAATTGCTGCGCTACCAAAAGATTGGTATGAATTGCTGCGCCCATACTTAGAGAGTGCGGCATGCAAGGCGTTATGTGACTATCTTGATCAAACTCAAGCAAGCGGTGAATGTATTTATCCAGCACAGGTTTTTTATGCTTTACATTTAACTGCGGTAGCATCAGTCAAGGTGGTTATCTTAGGACAAGACCCCTATCATGGGGTTGAGCGCTTAAATGGTATCGCTCAGGCACATGGTTTAGCTTTTTCGGTTCCTGAGCAAGTACGCTGTCCACCTTCTTTACGTAATATTTTTCGAGAGTTACAGCAAGATTTAGGCATTCCAAAACCGACGCATGGCTGCCTGAGCAGTTGGGCCGCGCAAGGTGTGTTGTTATTGAATACATCGTTAACTGTTGCCGCGCAACGCCCAGCTAGTCATGCCCGCTTATTAAACGGTAATGGTTGGGAAAGGTTTACGACGAGCTTATTAGAAGGGCTGGCGGCTTATCATGCACACCACCAGCATCGACTCGTTGTCTTGCTCTGGGGTAGCCACGCGCACGCGAAAGCGCCTTTATTTGCGGCGCATGATGTGTTGCTCGCCGCGCATCCTTCACCGCTCTCGGCACATCGTGGTTTTTTAGGTTGCCGGCATTTTAGTCGCGCGAATCAATTACTGAGCGCAGCAGGCCAAGCACCGATCGATTGGCGTTTGCCTGAGATCGGCGTAAGCGAGCAATAATCCGCTTCAGGCGCACCCAGTTTAACTTGGTATAAACGTAGTTCATCATGTCGAAAAACATGTATATCGACTAGATCACCAACCTGGTAGCGGCTGAGTAGCGTCTCTAATTGCGTGCCATGAATCCGTATACCCTCTATGGCAACTAAAATATCTCCTGCCGCCAGACCGGCTTGTTGTGCTGGTTTACCAGAATAAACTTGTGCTAGCACATTGATCGGCCCCTCATGTTTGACACGGACACCTAAACTGGGACAGTGCTGCTTGGTGTGCATGGTTAAAGTAAAACCATGTTCTTCTAGCAATGCCGCTAACGGTAATTCGCGCGTACTATCGATCGCGTAATTCAGCCACGGGTCAAGCTTTAAGCCCGTCGCTTGATTAAAAAATTCTATCGTTTGATTTTCATCCAGACCACTCGCCTCATCGCGATTATAAAAATCGTGCCCAAACTGTTGCCATAAAGCACGCATCACATCATCCAAGGATTTGCTCCCATGGCTCGCCTGACGGATGGTTAGATCAAGTGCCAGCGCAACTAATGCGCCTTTGGTGTAATAGCTAACGGTACTATTGATCGAGTTCTCATCTGGTCGATAGTATTTTATCCAGGCATCAAATGAACTTTCGGCTAAGGTTTGTTTAAAACGACCAGGTGTAGCTTGAACCGCAAAGATAGTTTTTGCCAGTATCTCCAGATAATCATTCAGCTCAATAACACCGCTACGGAATAGCATTAAATCATCGTAGTAAGAGGTGAAGCCTTCAAATAGCCAGAGTAATCGGGTGTAGTTTTCGCGTTGTAAATCATAAGGGACAAATGCGGCTGGCTTAATGCGTTTGATATGCCACATGTGAAAGTATTCATGACTACATAGCCCAAGAAATTGCCGATAGTTTTTTTCGAGATTTTTGTTGTGCGATGTATGCGTCCGACTTTTTACTTGAACCGGAAGATCATGGCGACTACATAGCAAGGCAGTCGAAGCACGATGCTCCAGACCACCATAACCACTCTCAATCGCATGCACCAAAAAGGCGTAGCGTTTAACCGGTGCTTGCAGCGTATGCGGCTCAAATAATTTGATATGCGCGGCGCAAATTTTTGCTAAATCGCGCGTCAAGCGCGTCAAATCAAGGTTGGGAATTGTGCCGCTAATTGCAATTTCATGGGTCGTACCACAAACCGCGAATTTTCCTAAAGTGAAATGCCCCATTTCGACCGGATGATCAATCAGTTCATCATAGTTATCTGCGATATATAGCCCAAAACCATAGCGTTCAGCCTTATGTTCACGCAGCGTTGTCATGACGTTCCAGCTTTGATAGCGCTCCTCGGCCGGCAGATGAATATCAACCAAACAGGGTTGATGCGTTTGCCCAACCACACTTAAAAAGACACTACTCCCATTAAAAAAACCACGGCGCTCATCCAGATAAGCGCTTCGCACAGACGTGTCCCAGGCATAGATGTCATACTCCAGATGTACTGGACCAATACAGGAGGCGATCTGCCAAGTATGTTTATCAATTTTTGTAATATTGATTTTTCTGTTTTTAGAAAAGGCCTCAATCCGAATAATATGCCGTGCAAACTCGCGAATCAAATAACTACCAGGTATCCAAGCCGGC
>JBIKXM010000221.1:0-3108 GCA_044355755.1 Burkholderiaceae bacterium
GGGGCGGATTTTCCGTAAATTCTATAAGAAAGGGAACAGCATGTTATACCAACTATACGAATTTCAACGCACGCTGCTGAGTCCAATGTCTATTTGGGCAAGTACAGCCGCCAAAACCTTATTGAATCGATCCAGTCCTTTTTCTTTTGTACCTGGTGCTGAAAAATTAGCCGCGGGTTATCAACTACTGAATCGTTTTGGCAAAGAATATGAAAAACCGATATTTGGCATTACTTCAGTCATGGCCCATGGCCACAATGTTTCGATTGTCCAGCGTACGGAATTAGAAAAACCATTTTGTCGCTTACTCCGTTTTAAACGTTATGCTGATGACGCACCAGCAATTAACCAGTTAAAACGTGACCCAGTGGTCTTAGTCTGTGCACCCCTATCTGGGCATCATGCCACTTTGCTGCGTGATACGGTGCGTACTCTTTTGACAGCGCATAAGGTCTATATCACAGACTGGATTGATGCCCGTATGGTGCCGCTTAGTCAGGGGGAATTTCACCTAGATGACTATATTGCTTATATTCAAGAATTCATTCGCCATATTGGTGCAGATAAGCTGCATATTATTGCTGTCTGTCAACCAGCTGCACCGGTATTAGCAGCGATTTCTTTAATGGCGTCACAAGGAGAGCCGGTCCCTTGCACAATGACCATGATGGGTGGGCCGATCGATGCAAGAAAAGCACCGACGACGGTGAATTCATTAGCGACCTTACACTCACTGAATTGGTTTGAGAATAATCTAATCCACTCCGTCCCCCTCAATTATCCGGGGGTCAATAGACGGGTCTATCCAGGTTTTTTGCAGCATGCCGGTTTTGTGGCGATGCACCCAGAAAAACATGCTGGCTCCCATTGGGACTTTTATTTAAGCTTGCTTAAAGGCGATAACCAAGACGCTGCTGCTCATATCAAGTTCTATGATGAATATAACGCGGTATTAGATATCGATGCCGATTTTTATTTAGAAACGGTTAAAACAGTATTTCAGGACTTTTCCTTACCCAAAGGTATTTTAGAAATACAAGGAGAGCGGGTACGCCCACAAGATATCAAAGATAGCGCGCTACTGACTATTGAAGGTGAGCTTGATAATATTTCTGGTAGTGGCCAAACTCAGGCAGCTCATGCACTCTGTACGGGTATCCCAGAGTCGAGAAAAGAGCATTTCACCGCACCCAATTGTGGTCACTATGGTATTTTTTCGGGTAGACGTTGGCGTGAACTCATTTATCCGCGTATTGCGAGTTTTATCAGGGCCGCAGTTAAGGATACGGCTTAATCAGCTATGCACACGCTGTGGGCCTGATACAAAAATCGCAAACGGGATGGTGTCTATATGAAACCATCCCGTTTGTTATGCGCTGAATGTTTCGGTTTCTATGTATCAACTGATATGGTAATGCAGTTGCTGATCGGGTTTATTACTCACCATACTAACAATGCGTATCTGTTGTTGACTGGCTACGTTAAGCAGTATGACGGCTGCTATATCGGGTAAGACAGACTCATCGATAATGTGTGAAACGCTTTCACCATCACGAATAGATTGGTTAATCAGCGAGCTGACAACACCGGCATCATATTTAAATTCCGCGTGGTAATTTGTTTGAATGCGATCAGCGATATTTTTTAAGCCAAACATAGCTTGTTTTTTCAGTTGATCAAATTTTTCCAGAGAGAGAGCGGTATGCATATTCATTCCTTTAGAAATAAGTCTGGGGAAAACTGCTGTGTCATGTTGGTAAACCAGATGACACAGCATAGATCAGCGGTTATTGACTTCTCTTTTTGACAGCCAAAACCGTAAAATCATCGATTTGGTTGTCATAAACGACCGTAAAGGTAAAGTCTTTGCTGGATTTTCCCTGTTGGTTCAACTTGGTTGTTTTTTCGCTGATGACGCCTTTCAGATCGATAAATAAATCTTTAATTGCGCGTGCACCTTTTTCACGTCCCTCTGAAAACTGATTTTTGAGTTGCTCTATCGCACTTGGATTGAAGCCGATGGTTATATCGCGCTCGGCTGAAAACTCCTGGATGCTCTGCGCGACGATATTACCAATCGCATCATCATTTAATGGTAGGAAGGGAACAATTTTACCCATCCGACTAATAAATGCCGGCTCAAAGTTTTGCTTGAGCACAGATTCTGCTTTTTTGCCAAGCTGTTTCCAAGGTGTGCCTTTTGAGTGCTCGTTGATAATAATTTCTTGGCCGACATTGGTGGTCATCATAATAATGGTGTTTTTAAAGTTGAAGGTTTGACCCCCTACCTTTTTTACACCTTTATCCAAGATGTCATAGAAGAAATTACGTACGTCAGGATGTGCTTGATTTAACTCATCCAGTAGCAGCACGCTACCTGGGTTATTGAGCACTTCGGTCAATGGCGAGGGCTTCCCTGTCAGACCAGTTAACTCTGATAGAGAGTTAGGCGTCCCATAATTACCCATGCTCAAAGGAATGAACTTTTTATTCAGAAGCTTAGCGACACGTTCTGCAGTTTCCGTTTTTCCGGTTCCTGGAGGGCCGGCTAAGGTAAGCTTCACCAGTGGGCCTCTGGGATTTTTGTCTGGCAGCGTAAAGGCACCGCGAATCGGACGAACGATTGCGTCTATTGCTTGACTTTGACCTTTGATGAGGCTGTTGAGCTCAGTTCCTAGGGTATTGATGGCCTTGGCTTCATTGGCAGTTAAGCGCCCGATGACAATACCATTTTTTTCTCGGAGTACCCCAGCGACGACTGCCTCATCAACTTCAATCGCAGATAAAACACCTTGTGTCTCGTGCGCCTTAGATAGCTCTTCTCGGAGTTGATTCTGGATTGTGGTGTCGGTCGTATCTCTAAAGCGTTGCGCAAGTGCTTTCTGACTATTCCAATTGCTTGTGAGTGTCGCTAGTTCAGTTTTTTTGTTTTCTAATTCCTTTTTCTGTTGATCGATGCGTGCTTTTGAGTCAGCCCTGGCATGTGATGATCTGAAGTTCTGGATCTCATTATTGATACTCTCAATATCCGACTCTAAGAGAGAGATAGCGGCTGGGGTACGACCCGCAATTAGTCCTGCCACTTTATCGATCGCTTTGCTTAAGAAT
>JBIKXM010000222.1:0-3106 GCA_044355755.1 Burkholderiaceae bacterium
CCAAAACCAAAGGTGCTTTCCCCAATGAAAATAGTCTGCTTAAATTGCTTTATCTGGGCCTACTCAACGCTCAGAAAAAATGGACCATGCCTATACATAACTGGAATCTAACTCTCTCTCAATTGTCCATTTTTTTTTGAAGAACGTCTCGATTATGTGATGGTTTTATTATTTCATCATCGCGCTGACACACACTTTATAATGTTTACTTTTTTTACCAACTGAGACCAGTTCATAACCGTCACGACCGATCAAAATTCAAGGGGTATTGAACCTAGCGAAGAGGCAGAGTACGGTTGTACGGCGAGGCTCTAGTCCGGGTTTTGGGCAACATGGCTGTACGCTGATGTAGTTGACTTGACTTACCAGTCGAGTCGTGGGGTGAAATCCGAGTGCCGATCAACGCAGTATCTGGGTCGCATAGCCACAGTAGGTTGTGTAAAGGTCTTCAACTATAAATTATTTTTGTAAACAATCTTATTTTTATGACAGCAATAGATGCATGCGATGTGATCGTCATTAACTACAACGCTGGCAAATTAATTACAGACTGCGTTAATTCAGTATTTCAGGCTGGGGCGACACGAGTGATTGTGGTTGATAATGCATCGACAGATCATAGCCTGGATTATTTGCGTACGCATTGTCAGCACCCTTCTTTAACTATTATCGAAAATCATGCCAACTTAGGATTTGCCGCCGCGTGTAATGTTGGTATAGCGGCGTCAACTGCCGATTATCTGTTATTTCTAAATCCTGATTGTGTATTGGATTCTCATGCATTACCTAGCATGCTCAAAGTATTAGCCAATAATCCCGCGGTGGGTATGGTCGGGGGCTTGTTATGTAATCCCGATGGCACCGAGCAACCGGGCGGACGTCGCTCTTTCCCTACGCCGAAGCGAGCTTTTATCAAAGCTTTTGGCTTGTCGAATTTAGCTAAATTTTCCCCACGTGTATTTGAGGATTTTCAGTTACATACACAAGCTATACCAATTGAGCCGATAGCTGTCGAGTCCATTTCAGGGGCTTGTATGCTGGTGAAGCGTATGGCACTAGATGAAGTTGGATTATGGGACGAAGGGTATTTTTTACACTGCGAAGATTTTGACTGGTGTATGCGGTTTAGGTTGAAGGGGTGGCAGATTATGTTTGTCCCCGATGCCAAAGTGACGCATGTATGGGGTGCTTGTAGTCGTAGTCGTCCCTTTTTTGTTGAGTGGCATAAACACCGGGGTATGTTGCGTTTCTATCGAAAATTTTTCCGGCAACAGTATCCTTTAATACTCTGGGGCTTGGTTGTTATTGGAGTTGGTTTGCGATACTTGTGTGTTGCCAGCTATTTTGCTGGCGGCTTGCTTTTGAAGAAAATAGGAATGGCTCGTGGATAACGGCGTGGGTGTGTTCGGGGCTACCAGCCTAGTGGGCCGTCAAGTGTTGTCTGAGTTGGTGCATGCAAAATGTCAGGTGCTGGCTTATTCACGAAAAGCAATTGGCGAAGAAATGACGGATGTGACTTGGAGACAGCTTGGCGTAGCAACTTCGCTGGGCGATCAGCGTTCTGTGGTACTGGAAAATATAGCCGATTGGGTTTGTCTGGCACCGATTTGGACGTTGATAGATTATCTTCCTTTGTTGCACGCACATGGGGTGCGTCGCGTTGTTGCCTTATCCTCAACTAGCCGCTTTACTAAGGGCGATTCGCTGAATATAGCCGAGCAGGAAACCGTAAATCGCTTGACCCAAGCTGAAGCGGTCTTGCAGGATTGGGCAAAGCAGCACGCTGTGACATGGGTCATTCTGCGTCCCACGTTAATCTATGGTTTGGCTAAGGATAAAAATATTACTGAGATAGCGCGTTTTATTCGGCGCTTCGGGTTTTTTCCCGTATTTGGAAGAGCACAAGGGTTGCGCCAGCCGGTGCATGCCTGTGATGTGGCGCATGTTTGTGTAGCGGCGATTTTAAGCTTCCCAATGGTGACAGGTGCTTATAATCTGTCGGGTGCAGAGGTATTGACTTATCGTGAGATGGTGCGGCGAGTATTTAAAGCTTGGCAACGGCCTGTTCGCATATTGACTGTGCCGCTGAATATTTTCCAATTAGCAATTTGGTTGTTGCAGAAATGGCCGCGCTATCGGCACTGGAATGCACAGATGGCTATGCGTATGAATCAGGATATGGTGTTCGATCATGCGGAAGCTGTGCGTGATTTGGCTTTCAATCCACGTCCGTTTGCGTTAACCGTTAATGATATTGACTCGGCTGCAAATTCAAAATAGGGAATACCCTGTTCATTGGTTTGCATGTACAAGATTGACGGATTACTTGGGTTTTCTCTGATGCAGGTTTTCTCTACTATCCGCCCATAATGGGCAGAGTACAATTTATTTGATATTACTTTGCCTATCTTATGTATGAAGCAACCCTTGCACAACCTACTGCGTGACCCAGCTTCGGTGTTGCGCCGTGCTCATCTGCTGAACCCTCTTTTAGATAGGTCGGGCCGTTACAACGTTATGGTTTGGCCGGTGCGCCAGTCCGCGATAGCTACGGTGCCGTGGCGCTTTACGAAACCTTATTCTTGTCCATTTTCCCGGTCTTTAATTCGCTCGCCGCAGTTGTACAAAATACTCATGAAAGCAATGTTGCAGTTTAGCTTAGCTAGCGTGTTGGCGTTTAGTGTGTCAGTCTGTCTGGCTGCTATGCCAACTCAACAACATGCTGATGAGAAAATTCCAAATACACCCTTGACGCCAGATATTTTATTCAATGTTTTGGCAGCTGAGATGGCGTTGCAGAAAGGGAGTATGGGGGTTGCTTGGGATGGGAATATGAAGTTGGCTAAAACGACGCGCGACCCACGTTTTGCCCAGCGTGCTTTGGAAATTGCATTAGCTTCCCAACAGATTGACCAAGCATTGACTAGCGCGAAATTATGGCACGATATTTCGCCCCGCTCAGAGATCGCCAGCCAGTCTTTGCAAATGCTGTTGATTTTGCAAAATCGGCTACCAGAGTTTGAGCGTTTAGCAAAAAAAGAGTTGGCTAATGTGCCCGAAGATAAGCGCGTCACATTGTTACTCGGTATATATGAACGTCTTTCGC
>JBIKXM010000012.1:0-10368 GCA_044355755.1 Burkholderiaceae bacterium
GAGCATCACCGGTAACAATAGTAGTTTAGCGAGTGATTATGTCTTGGGTAGTGTGGCGAATCCGATCACTAGTGTGCTTATCGACGCGAACATTAGTCCAGCTGTACTCAGCTTAACCGCTAATGGTACGTTAACTAAAGTCTATGATGGCGGTACAGCCACTATCGGCACGACAGCGGCGCTTAGTCAAAGCAATTATAGTATTAGTGGATTTATTAGCGGTGATACGGTTGCTACGCTGAATAATAGCAGCGCAGTTTATAACAGTGCCCATGTCGCGACTGCCACAGATGTGATTGTGAGTGGTTTAAATATTGTGGATATTACGGGTGCTAATGGTAGCTTGGCCAGTGACTATGTGCTGGGGAATGCCGCCAATCCGACTACAAGCTTGATCATTGATGCGCATATTACGCCAGCAGAATTAAGTGTAGTGGGTACCGGTACGCTGACTAAAGTCTACGATGGTACGGCGGCCACTATCGGTACGACGGCGGCAGTTGCGCAAAATAACTACCTGATCACTGGCTTCATCCACGGTGATACCGGTGCGCTTTTGAACAATAGTAGTGCGTTGTATAACAATGCACATGTAGCCAATGCGACCAGTGTGACAGCGACAGGGTTAAACATAGAGGATATCAGTGGTAGTAACGGTAGTACTATTACTGACTATATTTTAGGTAGCCTCGCTAATCCGATAACCAGCGTGACCATCAACGCCAATATTACGCCGGCATCTTTAAGTGTAGTCGGTACCGGTACGCTGACTAAAGTTTATGATGGCACGACGTCGACCATTGGTACGACGGCTCAGGTTGCTCAGAATAACTACATTATCAGTGGTTTTGTCACAGGTGATACTGGGGCATCGTTGAACTACAGTAATGCGCTCTATAACAACGCCCATGTGGTGAATGCGACCAGCATCACTGCAACTGGCTTAACGATTACGGGTGTTACCGGAATCAACAGCAGTATGGCGAGTGACTACGTTTTGGGTAGCGTGGCGAATCCGACCAGTAGCGTGACAATTAACGCGAACATCACCCCGGCAGCTTTAAGCGTAGTCGGTACGGGTAGCTTGAGCAAAGTCTACGATGGTACGACGGCCACTACCGGTACGACGGCGGCGATGGCACAGACTAACTACTTGATTACCGGCTTCATCAGCGGCGACACGGGTGCGATATTGAATAACAGCGGTGCGCTGTATAACAACGCGCATGTAGCCAATGCGACCAGTGTCACGGCGACCGGTTTAACGATTGCCAGTGTTAGTGGTAACAACAGTAGTTTGGCAAGTGATTACATCTTAGGTAGTGTGGCCAATCCGACCAGTAGCGTGACGATTAATGCCAACATTACCCCAGTAGCCTTAAGCGTAGTTGGTGCTGGGATCTTAAGCAAAGTCTACGATGGCACAATGGCGACTACCGGTACGACGGCTGAGATAACCCAGGATAATTACTTAATTAGCGGTTTGATCAATGGCGATAGCGCTGCTATCGTAGAGCACACAAGTGCGCTATATAACAATGCCCACGTTGCGAATGCAAATAGTGTGACAGCGAATGGGTTAAGCCTAGTCAGTATTTCGGGTGTCAATAGTAGTTTGGCGAGTGATTACGTCTTGGGTAGTTTAGCCAACCCAACCACTAGCGTGACCATCAACGCTAGCATTAAGCCGGCAGCCTTAAGCATTATAGGTGCCGGTACTTTGACTAAAGTCTATGATGGTACGACGGCGACTACTGGTACGACGGCAGCGGTGGCTCAGACTAACTACCTGATTACAGGTTTCATCAACGGTGATAGTGGTGCTATCGTGAATCACACAAGTGCGTTGTATAACAATGCGCATGTAGCGAATGCGAGCAGTGTCACGGCAACCGGTTTAACGATTACGGGTATCAGCGGTAGCAATAGCAGTCTGGCAAGTGACTACATGTTGGGTAGTATGCTGAATCCGACTACCAGCGTGACGATTAATGCCAACATTACCCCGGCAGCGTTAAGCGTAGTCGGCATCGGTAGCTTGAGCAAAGTTTACGACAATACGACGGCGACCATCGGTACTACAGCCCAGGTTAGCCAAAGCAACTATAGCGTGACGGGCTTAGTGGGCGGGGATACGGCGGTCAGCTTAGCCTATACGAATGCCGTCTATAACACGCCAGATGTTGTGAGCGCGGCCTATGTGACAGTCAGTGGTTTGAGTGTTGCGGGAGTCAGTGGTAGCAACAACAGCGCGGTGAGTGACTACGTCTTAGGTAGTGTGGCGAATCCGACCGCTACCGTGGCAATCAATGCGAATATTACCCCGGCACCGTTGACGATAAATGGCTTGACGCTAAGAGATAAGACCTATGACGGGACCACACAAGCTGAGGTTTTATCTGTCGGTAGCATCATTGGGCGGCAGGGCGCGGATGCGCTGGCAGGTGCGGCAGCGGTGACCTTGAAGAATCAACTGTTCGATGGTTTTATTAGCAAAAATACGAATGTTAATGCGAGTGGTCAATTAATCAGTAATCAAAACATCATGAATCTGAGCTTGAATTCAGTGATGGGTTTAACTGGTAGCGCGGCGAGCAACTACTATATTCAGACAGTCGTAGCGGGTAATAGTCCACGTATTAGCCCGGCCTTGCTGACTATAAGAGCGGTACCGGTGACGATAGATTTTGGTGGCGTTGTTGATGCGTTACCACAAGTCATCGGTCTGATTGGCACGGATACAGTATCGAATTTGGCGCAAGGGTTTGGCAACATCACAAAACTAGGTCGCAATTGCTGTCAAGTGAACGTGACGAGTTATACGGTCA
The DNA here is from genome assembly GCA_044355755.1 of Burkholderiaceae bacterium. Lineage (GTDB taxonomy): Bacteria > Pseudomonadota > Gammaproteobacteria > Burkholderiales > Burkholderiaceae > JADYYQ01. The sequence goes on from JBIKXM010000012.1 coordinate 2,829, forward strand.
GTGATGATAACAATGGTCAGAACTATGCGGTGCAATTGGAGTCGGCGATTGGTTCAGTGAATGCTAAATTACCGGGTGTGGCAACAGATGAATCAGGTGGTAATACTGCGCTGCCAGTAGTTGCAGTGAGCACTCCGACACAGGCGCTGGTTCCGGCAACGGATGGTAGCTTGCATGTTACGGGTAATCAAGGGCAATGGCGGAAATTGGTGTGCAGCGAGTTAGAGCAGGGATGTAGCGGTTTGCTGACTGCCAGAGACAATATGAATCAGTACAAATTCAAAACCACAACGCTACAAATGATTGTGCCTAAACCGTAATACGCGCTATTTTTTTATGGTGCGTACCTCAGGCTGGAGGCATGATCTTATCAATCAAGTAGCAATGGGTTGACTATGCGGCGCGCTATTATGAATAGCGTAATCGCGCTTTTAGTTTTTTAATTTTTGTGTGGTGAAGATTTGTATAGGCCTGCAATCCATGTCAGGCCTATTTTTTTGTGTCAGCAATTACTGAGCGTCTTGAGTGCTTTCTGTATTGGTTTTATTCTGTGTATCGTCTTGGTTTGGGTCTTTTTTCATCATGCTCTCGTTATTTTGCTGGCCTGCTGGCTCAGTGGTGCTTGGGGCAGCGATTTGTGCGAAAGCAGTCGCTGTAAATAAGATTGTCATCGCCATCATCATTATTTTTGCTATTCGGGTCATTTTACGCACTCCTGAAGAAATTAATATAATTGAACAACACGATTGAAGGAAACTGCTTAACTGAGCATTATAAATATAATCCCAACTAAAATTGGACTTGCTCTTCAATAAGATCGTAAACAAATTCAAAGAGCTTATTTACAATAGCTCTTTTCAACACGGTAGCTATCAGCCTTTCTTAAGCGATTATTTTTTATGTCGACACTTCTTTTTTTCTGTGGTCATGCGGGTGCGGGTAAAACAACTTTAGCTAAACGTGTACTGGCAGAATATTTACAACGTCATCAACCATATTGTTTTCTGGATAAAGATACTTTATATGGTAGCTATAGTGCCGCAGTCATGCAGGTGCTAACCGGGAATGCGAATGATCGCGATAGTCCGGTCTATTTGCAGCATTTGCGTGATCCTGAATATTTTGGTTTATTGGAAACAGCGCGTGAAAATATTAATTTAGGTATTAATACGATTATCGTTGGGCCCTTATCACAAGAGGTGCGAGCGCATCAATTAACCCAAGCAGATTGGCTGAATATGCCAGCTGATACGCATGTCAAAGTTGTTTGGGTTTATCTTGATGAAGATGAAGCCTATCGGCGTATTACGCTACGTGCAGATGCGCGGGATAAGTATAAATTGGAGCACTGGGATGATTATCGCACCCGATTATTTATGCCTGAGCCACAAGTCTATCCAGAATTGATTTTTTATAACAATACTGCACCAGATGAGCAGCAATTTGCCCAACTATTGCAGCAGCTTGAGACAAGGTGAAGTGTTTATGCATGACATTCTGATTCTTTATTACAGTCGCTACGGGGCCACACGCCAATTGGCGGAATGGATTGCTCAGGGAGTTGACAGTGTCGCGGGTGCACAAGCGCGCTTACGCACGGTGCCGGCTATTTCGGCAAATTGCGAAAAGACAGAGTCGGACATACCTGATAGTGGCGCCCCCTATGTTGAAGCGAAAGATTTAGAAGAGTGTGCGGGTCTGGCACTCGGTTCGCCAACACGTTTTGGCAATATGGCCGCTCCGCTGAAGTATTTTCTTGATCGTACTTCGCCACAATGGTTGGCCGGTACTTTGGTGGGCAAGCCAGCATGTGTTTTTACCTCAACCGGTAGCTTGCATGGTGGACAAGAGTCAACTTTGTTGTCCATGATGTTGCCCTTACTCCATCATGGCATGATACTGGTGGGCATTCCCTATACTGAGCCAGCATTAGCGACTACACGTGGTGGTGGCACGCCTTATGGAGCAAGTCATTTTTGTGTGAATAATCAACATAGCCAATTTACAGAAGAAGAAAAAGTGTTGGCTATTTTTTTAGGCAAACGCTTGGCGCAAACCGCACTCCGCTTAGTGGTACCGGATTCACACTAACCGCCCAATTTGTTTATTTATGTTAGATGCGCTTAGACAAATCATTGGCGATCAATATGTACTGACAGAGCCAGATAGGATGGCGCCTTATCTGCAAGATTGGCGTGGGCGTTATCAGGGGCGGGCTATCGCAGTGGTAAAGCCAGAGTCAACCCAAGCGGTCGCAGAGATTGTGAAGCTGTGCCATCAGTTCAATACAAGTATCGTGCCGCAAGGGGGGAATACCAGTTTATCGGGTGCCAGTGTGCCGGATGACACTGGCAGGCAGTTGATCCTGAATCTAAGTCGCTTAGATCGTATTCGTGAAATTGATGTGTTGAATCAAACCATGACGGTAGATGCAGGATGTATTCTGAAAACAATACAACAGGCGGCTGAGGCGGTGGAGTTGCTGTTTCCTGTCAGCTTGGCGGCTGAAGGCAGCTGTACTATCGGTGGAAATTTGTCGACTAATGCGGGTGGCACAGCCGTATTACGCTATGGCAATATGCGTGATCAGTGCCTAGGCTTGGAAGTGGTTTTACCAGATGGTCAGGTTTGGCATGGTTTACGTACTTTGCGTAAAGATAATACGGGATACGATTTGCGTGATTTGTTTATAGGCGCAGAAGGGACCTTAGGTATCATTACCGCGGCAGTGCTGAAACTATATCCACGTCCTAATGCCCAGGTTACTGCATTGATTGGGCTGCACAATATTGCTGCATCAGTGACCTTATTAAATTTTGTCAAGCGTCATGCCGGTGCCTGTCTGACTGGATTCGAGTTGATTTCACAGGCGTGTTTGGATTTAGTTAAAGCGCAATTTCCTCAGTTAACTGATCCATTTTCGGTGCCGCATGCACAAGTGGTATTGCTTGAGTTATCCGGCTATGAAAGCGAACGGCATCTTCAGCAGATGCTGGAACAGTGTTTGGCGCAAGCTTATCAGCAGAATATGGTGCAGGATGTTTTAATTGCTAGCTCTTTGGCCCAAGCACAGCATTTTTGGTCTTTACGCGAGCATATTCCGCTGGCCCAAGCACGTGCGGGAAAAAATATTAAACATGATATTTCTTTGCCAGTGTCAAGTATTCCTGCATTTTGTGCTTTAGCTGAACAAACGCTACATAGTGCGTATCCTGGTTGCCGTATCCTGGCTTTTGGGCATGTGGGGGATGGTAATTTGCATTACAACGTGGCACCTCCTGTTGCGGTCAAGGATATCGATTTTTTACGTGAAGAGCACGCAATTAACCAATTGGTTTATCAATGTGTCGAAGCGCATCATGGGTCAATCTCGGCCGAACATGGGATTGGTCAACTGAAAAAGGCGCAATTGCAACGGCATAAAAGTCCAGTCGAGCTTAATTTAATGCATGCCATAAAGCATGTATTTGATCCGCAAGGGTTGATGAATCCTGGCAAGGTTCTATAACTAGAATAGAGGCCAACCACCCTGTTTAAGTAGTTGGCCTCTGGCCTACTATGTGTGTCGGGGACGAGCGTGTAAGAGGTTATGCAGCTAAATGCGCGGGCTCAACAGCTGACCTACGGTGCGACCATCCGACAGAGGCCATGATCGAATGCTATCGAGTTGCAGTAAGCGGAAAGAAAGGCTAGGAATGGGGTAGTTTTTGTTGGCTAAATATTGCGTCACCTCTTTTTGAAAAAATGCCTTATTTTTATAACTGACAACGCCAAAGTTGGGGTCGAAAAATGAAAATATTTTCTGCCCTTGTGCCTGATGTACACCTAGCAGCATCGAATGCGTGGCGGTGTCCATGGCGAACATTTCTTCAGCGGGCGAAGTGTGTGCCAGTCGATGGATGATCTTGTTTAAGTTCGCCACGGTGCCGGATACAGGTAGGGATACTTGTTTGATGCGAATATTGGCATGCAGTTCCTTTAGGGTATTGATAAAGGTATGCTCTGGGTCGGCTGCGGCAAGGAAAAATTGATTATTCAATTGTTGGGTCTTGCCATCAATGATGGCCAGTGCCATCAGATTCACGAGTGGATAACAGCGGCCGCCACTATTATCTCCAGCAATGCTTAATACAAACGCTTGAGGCATTAACAGCGGTAAGGAATCGGTGTTTTTAAATGTATTGCGATGACGCAAGACACTACGAAGTGCTGCACTACGTAACTCTTCTTGCTCTACTTGACTGATACGCTTGGCTAAAAAACTTTTCTGCCTGAAGTTGGTCGACTCTTTTAAGAATAGCTCCTTAAGCTCTGCGGATGAAAGATCTGCATGATAGTTGGGTATCGCTGCGATAGGTGTGCTGTCCTCTGGGGCAAACTCGCGTTGCGCTTTGAATAGGGTTAAGGCTGCCTGATAGCGCTGGTTGGTCTGTTGCTGTGTATCGGTTGCTTTTAAAACTTGCTCTGCGCTTTCCTCTAAAGAGAGGTGCCATTGATTCCCCGTTCGTTCGATTTTTAACGAGGTTTTTTCATATCTGGGAATATGAAGTGTATTGTCCTCAGCTGCTTCAACCGGATAATATTTGTGATCGATTTTGATGTAAAAATTTTGCATATCTGTATAAATACTCTCTGAGCCTGAATACCGATAAAACGCTAAGGTAGCAGCAGGATCGACCGCATAATTTTGTAAAAAGAGCGTGGCTGTTTTTTGATTCAGCAGTGGTTTGCCGCTAGATGTCAGCGCCACACGTATATGTCCGATTTGGCTGAGAGGATGTGCTGGTTTGCTGAGAGCGGCATTGGCTTGCGCCAATTTTTTGCTGATGGCAGGATATTTTTTAGCAATTGCTGTTTGTTGCGAGTTTGCAAGAAAGGGTTTGGCTCGTTGTGCCGAGGTTTGTAATTTTGTGGTCAAAACGGCGGCTTCTTGTTCAATCAGATTGACTTCAGTTTGTGCTAATTTAGCTTCCAGGAGTTCCGGCAAAAAAAGCGCAGCAAGGTCTTCGATATAGTGTCGTGTGCGTTGCGCCCAATTTTTATCACACATGATCTCTTGTAAAAAGGGTAGACAGCGAAAGAAGTCTTTTAAAAAATGGTTGGCTGTTTGTAGCTCTGTTTTTTCGTAGGCATGATCTCGAAGCTTTTTTATATTATGTTCAAAAAAGTTTTCTGCTGCTTTGGCGGTAATTTCCGCTAAATTGCCCGCCGCGATTTCTGTCATCGTTACAAAAATAGGCCGGTCACCTTTTTCTGTCATTTGATATCTGGTGATGGCATTTTTTTGATGCGTAGTTTTAATATGATTGAATGCGGCGTCACCGATAATCTGTGCTTGATAGGCTAATGCAGATACTTCCAAGGGGACGTTTTCAGGTAAACGCTGTAAGCCTTTACTAATCTGTTGTTTGGTGAAAATATAGTGTGAGCTGGTCCCCTCTTGGGTTTTCATTTCTAAAAAGAAAGCTTCGGTTTCAGCTAGAGCCGCATAGTTAGGTCGCGAGCCTGAAGCGTATTTGCTGATATGGTTATGTCGACCTGCAACGTAATGAATATTTGCATTGAATAGTTTAAAAGATGCGTGCTGTACTTTATCTTGACCTGCTAATTGTTGTAACTGTAGTTGTATCGATGTAGTCAATGCGTGATGGAAGGCTTCGCTATAGGCTTTAAATGCTTGGTCAAATTCTAGATCAAGATTCGGCAGGCGATTCATTATGGCCCTGTCACCATCATATTGCGGTGTATGGATATTTTTATTCATATACGCTTCAGTGAGCGACTTATAACTGATCATCGGCGCTTCGCCCCCCCTGCCGGAATACATCCTGTTCACATAGGCAATGCGCTGGTTCGGATTAAATCCATGGTCTTTTAATATTTTGTTGGCAATAACCTGACGTGTTGGCATAGGCTGTGCCAGCTGATAATGGGCTTTGGCTAATGTATGCTGCGTATGTTGCTGTTGTAAGAAAGTTTGGAGTTGCTGCTGGGTTGCGCTGGTATTAGTGACATCAATGGTGATACCACCAGCACTGGCTTTTTTTAGCAGAATACGATCACGTAACGATAATTCCTCGGGGGTGTTCAGTCGCTCAACCATGGCGGATGATCGGCCAGATGTTGGCTTACTCGGCAGGAGGTAATCTCGGCCAATATCGATCAAGCTTTGTAGGGTGTAGTGATTCGCGTCATCACCGACAAGCTGCTCAACAAATTCGATGCCAGCTGTTAGTAACATGCATTGATCATCACAGTAACGAATTTTATTGGCTAATGAATCTTTATCTGGGATACGTGCCAACACGGGATCGATGGTTTTCAGTAAGAGTGCAGCCGCTTTTGTGATGGTTGAGGCTGCAAGATGCGGAATTTTCTGTGTAATCCGTTTTTGAATAAATTTGCGTGCCTTTTTTTTGGCTACGCGTAACGGGTTCGCTTGTAGACCCCGAAAGGCATAGCCGTTATAACTTATGCCATTATGGGCTTGAGTGAGATCTAAACTTTCGATGATTGCTTGCAGTAAGGTGGAGACAAGGTGCTTGATATATATATCTGCTTCGGAGCTGCAACTCAGGCCCAACTGCTGACACAGCGCCTGCTGGAGTTGGCTATCCTGAAAAATGGCTTTCTGCGCTTTTCCTGTCTGAGTGAGGTGAGCAATATATCCCATGAACGCTGGCGCAATATCTTGATAATGATGAAACGGATTGAGTTGATTGACATATTCAATAAATAGTTTGGGCAATGCTGCGATGATCGCCGTATTGATTTCTACCAGCATAGCTGAATTTATCTGAGGCGCTGGTGTTGTCGCCGTAGAGGATGTGGTGGCTTGTCGTGCGACACGGTGCGGCGTGGCTTGCTCGATTGTCAGTATGGTGGCTGTTGGCAGTGGTCTTGCTGCGCAAGTCTGATCAGGCTGCCGTAATTGCCACTTATCTGGCTGCGTATATAAATTGACCGTGCTGTACGTGGGAGCTGTGGCCAGTCTCGTAGTCATAATCGCTGCCGACTTTTGAGCTAGATGCGCGTGTACATCATGCTCTGTACCGAGAGCTGCGGTACATTTCAGCGCATTGTGTAATATGAATTTGGGGTTGAGGGTGGGGGAAGTATTTTGTCTCTGTAGGTGATGGTCTTCGTGTGCTGCTGTGCCTTGGGCGAGCCTGATGGTATTAGCAAGTGCTGCCATGGTCAGCATGCTTTTGGCAAATGTTGCGAAGTTATCTGGGCGGGGATTGGTTGAAGCTTGCGCGCGTTGATTTTGTTTTGGTATCGCACGACTTATACGGTTAGCATGCGTGCCAATATGATACCGATAATCTTTATTTATTTTCATTTAATTCAGTCAAAAAGTGGATTCCACTCTTAGTTGAAAAAGAAATAAAAACGTTCGTGCCCAGTTACGTTAAAAACGGGAATTTTTTCGATAGTGTTGAAAGTAGACGGTTTTCTTATTGTGCTGGGCAGCAAAAAAACGATCTAACAGTGCTTTGCTAGATCAATTTTTTTGCTTAGTTGAGTTTTTCGTAGTTGG
>JBIKXM010000223.1:0-3067 GCA_044355755.1 Burkholderiaceae bacterium
CGACCAAACTAAATCCAAATTGATGCAGTTTCTGCGCAACCATAACGGCACGCGGCTTATCATCATCCTTCACCGTAATCAGTACCGTTCCTGAAGCCGGTAAGCTAGCACCAGAGGCAAGTTGAGATTTGAATAACGCCTCACCAAATGTTTTACCAACTCCCATCACTTCACCGGTCGAACGCATTTCTGGCCCGAGGATAGGATCGACCGCTGGAAACTTATTAAACGGAAAAACTGCCTCTTTCACACTAAAGTAAGGGGGAATAATTTCTTTGGTTACGTTTTGCGCAACCAGGGTTTGTCCAACCATACAACGCGCAGCAATTTTCGCCAATGGCAATCCAATCGCTTTTGAAACGTAAGGGATAGTACGTGAGGCACGTGGATTCACTTCAAGCACATAAACGATATGTTGGTTATCAGAAAGTTGAATCGCAAACTGAACATTCATTAAGCCGATAACGTTAAGACCTCGCGCCATCGCAATCGTCTGCCGTTTCAGTTCACTGACTACTTCGACTGGCAATGAATACGGCGGCAATGAGCAAGCTGAGTCTCCTGAATGTACCCCAGCTTGTTCAATATGCTCCATGACCCCGCCAATGAATATATCGTTACCATCACTGACGCAATCAACATCGCATTCAATCGCATCATTTAAGAAGCGATCCAGCAACACCGGCGCATCATGACTGACTTTAACTGCTTCCTGCATGTAGCGCTCTAAATCACGTGGCTCATGCACAATCTCCATCGCTCGGCCACCCAAGACGTATGAGGGACGCACAACGATCGGATAACCAATTTCCTGTGCTAACGCTAACGCTTGTTTCTCTGTACGCGCAGTCCGATTAGGGGGTTGGCGCAAACCTAATTTATGGAGTAGATTTTGAAACCGCTCACGATCTTCTGCTGCATCAATCATATCCGGGCTCGTACCTATGATCGGTACGCCACATGCTTCTAGATCTAAGGCCAATTTCAACGGTGTTTGTCCACCATATTGCACGATGACACCCACCGGTTTTTCTTTGGCAACTATTTCGAGTACATCTTCTAAGGTCAGCGGCTCAAAATATAAGCGGTCTGAGGTATCGTAATCAGTAGAGACGGTCTCTGGATTGCAATTGACCATAATGGTTTCATACCCATCTTCGCGCAAGGCTAGCGCGGCATGCACACAGCAATAGTCAAACTCAATCCCCTGACCAATACGATTCGGCCCGCCACCGAGAATCATGATTTTTTTGCGTTGGCTTGGCCATGCCTCACATTCTCCATGTTCCGCCTCGTAACAAGAATAGAGGTAAGCGGTTTGTGAAGCAAACTCAGCCGCACAGCTATCAACACGCTTGTACACTGGCAACACACCCGCCTTATGTCGCGCCTGACGAATATTTGCCGCATCGGTATCCAGCAATTTCGCTAAACGTCGATCAGAAAATCCTTTTTGTTTTAAGAAGCGTAATGTAGCGGGCGTCAGTTTTTTAAGGGTAGTCTGACGCACTTGCTGCTCTATGTTGATCAATTCCTGAATTTGCGCCAAAAACCAAGGATCTATTGCTGTTTTTTGGTGCACTTGTTCAAGACTGAGACCCAGACGGAAAGCATCACCGATGTACCAAATACGGTCTGGCCCTTGCTGTGCAATTTCACGCAGAATTTTGGCTCGGTTACTGGTTTTTTCGTCTAAACCATCGACCCCAACCTCAAGCCCACGCAGTGCTTTTTGGAATGACTCTTGAAAAGTACGCCCCATCGCCATCACTTCGCCGACCGACTTCATTTGTGTTGACAAGATGCTGTTGGCTTGTGGAAACTTCTCAAAGGCAAAACGCGGGATTTTGGTCACGACGTAATCAATCGTAGGCTCAAACGACGCAGGGGTCGCTCCGGCGGTAATATCGTTTTTTAATTCATCCAAGGTATAGCCGATCGCTAGCTTGGCAGCAATTTTGGCAATCGGGAAACCCGTTGCTTTGGACGCCAAGGCCGATGAACGGGAAACACGTGGATTCATCTCTATCACAACTATTCGACCATCTTTAGGATTGATCGCAAACTGTACATTTGAGCCGCCTGTATCGACACCTATTTCACGCAAAATCGCTAGCGAAGCATTACGCAGCAGTTGATATTCTTTGTCGGTGAGTGTTTGTGCAGGGGCAACGGTAATCGAATCTCCCGTATGGATTCCCATTGGATCCAGATTTTCAATCGAGCAGACTATGATCGCGTTATCGACTCGATCACGCACCACCTCCATCTCGAACTCTTTCCAACCAAGCAATGATTCCTCAATCAGTAATTCCTTGGTCGGCGACAGATCCAGCCCACGCTTACAGATTTCGATAAATTCCGCTTGGTTATATGCGATACCGCCACCTGAACCACCCAAGGTAAATGATGGACGAATAATCATTGGATAGCCACTCGCATTACCGGTTTCTTCGGCTATCTGTTGTTGCGCCATCAGCGCTTCTGCCAAGCTATGTGCGATGATGGATTTGGCTGAGTTTAAGCCAATATGTGTCATCGCCTTTTTGAATTTTTCGCGATCTTCAGCTTTTTCAATCGCCTCGGGAGAGGCACCGATCAGTTGACACTGAAATTTTTCCAGCACACCAGCATGATGTAACTCCAGCGCACAATTCAGTGCAGTTTGTCCGCCCATAGTAGGCAAAATGGCATCCGGGCGCTCTTTAGCCAGAATACGTTCCAACGCCTCTCGGGTAATCGGTTCAATATAGGTGACATCGGCCATCTGTGGGTCGGTCATAATCGTGGCTGGATTTGAGTTGACCAAGATCACGCGCAAGCCTTCTTCGCGTAACGCTTTACATGCCTGGACTCCAGAATAATCAAATTCACAAGCCTGACCAATGATAATTGGGCCGGCACCGATAATCAGAACGCTTTGAATGTCTGTACGCTTTGGCATAGAAGCTCACTTAAAATAAATTTTGAAAAGATATAGAGCAGATGGCTAAGTTAGATGGGTTGTCACCAATTTAGCTGCAAACCCAATAAATAATAATCCTGCCAGACCTTGTGCACCTGCGCT
>JBIKXM010000224.1:0-3064 GCA_044355755.1 Burkholderiaceae bacterium
GTCTATTTTATATTGTGCTCATTCATTCAATGCATACCATTTCTTCAGACATCCTGACCGATATTGCGCAATCCTACGGTACGCCTGTATGGGTTTATGATGCTTCGGTGATACGCCAACGAATTGCGTCATTGCGCGCTTTTGACGTGATTCGCTATGCGCAAAAAGCATGCTCAAATATCCATCTCCTGCAATTAATGCGTGCTGCGGGGGTACATGTCGATGCCGTTTCACTCGGCGAGATTGAGCGAGCGATGCGGGCAGGATATACGGCTCACCCAAACTCAGCAGAGCTAGTTTTTACTGCGGACCTATTTGATCGCGCTACTTTAGAGCGTGTGATAGCAGCGAAGATCACGGTTAATGCAGGGTCAATCGACATGCTTGAGCAACTGGGGAAAGATTCTCCAGGGCATCATGTTTGGTTACGTATTAACCCAGGTTTTGGTCATGGACATAGCCATAAAACGAATACCGGAGGGGAAAACAGTAAACATGGTATTTGGCATACGCAACTAAATGATGCGGTCAAAGTTATCCAGAAATACCATTTAAATTTAATTGGTTTGCACATGCATATTGGCTCAGGGGTGGATTATGAGCACCTTGAGCGCGTATGTGAGGCAATGGTAAATTGTGCATGCGCTCTTCAAATTCCGTTTCAAGCTATCTCTGCTGGTGGTGGATTATCAATTCCGTATACTGAAAATGAACAAGCAGTTGATATACAACATTATTTTTCGCTATGGGACAAGGCTCGTAAACGTATAGAAAAAAACATCGGACATGCGCTCAAATTAGAAATTGAGCCAGGGCGCTTCTTAATTGCTGAAGCAGGTGCTTTAGTTAGTGAAGTACGCGCAGTAAAGGAAATGGGCAATAATCATTTTGTATTAATCGATGCAGGTTTTAATGATTTAATGCGTCCCGCAATGTATGGTAGTTATCACCATATTTCATTACTTTCAGCGCATCCATCGCCAGCCTTAAAGCCGACAATTGTGGCCGGCCCTTTGTGTGAATCAGGCGATGTGTTTACCCAAAATCAGCAAACATATATTGAGCCGCGCATGCTGCCAGATACCCAAGTTGGTGATTATTTGGTTTTTCATGATACGGGTGCTTATGGTGCTTCGATGTCATCAAACTATAATAGTCGGCCTTTAATCGCTGAAGTTTTGCTTGATGGGACTACTCATCGATTGATTCGGCGGCGTCAGACGATAGCTGATTTGCTTATGCTAGAAGAAGAGTTAACTCGAAAGAAAAATATATGAATGATTGGATAACTTGGTTTTTATTGGCAGGTTTACTAACAATTGGAGAACTTGTGACAGGTACATTCTATTTGTTAATGCTAGCGTTAGGCTGTGTTGCTGGAGGGATTTTTGCATTGCTCCAGTTTCATTTAGCTTGGCAGTTACTTATCGGTGCGGTCATTGGTATAGCCAGTATTTTTATATTGCGGCGCACTAAATTGATAAAGCGTCATTATTTCAATGCAGCGGCAACACGCGATCCTAATGTTAATCTCGATATTGGACAGATGTTGTATATTGATTCGTGGCAGCACCAAGATGGTCGGTACATAGCGCGAGTTAAATATCGCGGTGCGATGTGGGATGTTGAACTATCCGCAAATGAGGTAGCGCAAACTGGTAATTATGAGATTCGAGAGATCCGTGGTAATTGCTTACTCGTCACATACCATTCTGTTAAATAAACGATATAAGGGAGAACGTATATGTTTGAGATAGTCGCTTTCATCATACTTGCTGTGGCTTTAGTGTTTATTGTTAAAACAGTTTATGTTGTACCTCAGCAGCATGCTTGGGTTGTTGAACGTTTGGGTAAGTATCATGCGACCTTGGCGCCAGGGCTAAATATTGTGATGCCCTTCATTGATCGCGTTGCTTATAAGCATGTGCTAAAAGAAATTCCTATGGATGTGCCACCACAAGTCTGTATTACTAAAGACAATACTCAGTTACAGGTAGATGGCATTCTTTACTTCCAAGTGACCGATCCAATGCGTGCTTCCTATGGCTCGTCCAATTTTGTTGCTGCGATAACACAACTGGCACAAACGACATTGCGCTCTGTCATAGGCAGAATGGAGTTAGATAAAACTTTTGAAGAGCGCGACCACATTAATGCAAGTATCGTTAGTGCAATTGATGAGTCAGCCGCTAATTGGGGCGTGAAAGTATTACGCTATGAAATCAAAGATTTGACGCCACCCAAGGAAATATTACATGCGATGCAGGCCCAGATAACTGCCGAACGCGAAAAACGGGCTTTAATTGCCGCATCAGAAGGACGTAAACAAGAGCAAATTAATATTGCGACAGGTGAACGCGAAGCGGCAATAGCCAAATCCGAAGGGGAAAAACAAGCAGCGATTAATCGTGCGGAAGGGCAAGCCGCAGCTATTGTTGCTATTGCTGATGCAAGTGCAGAAGCATTACGTAAAACCTCCGCCGCTATTATGGAGCCAGGTGGATCTGATGCAGTTAACTTAAAAGTCGCAGAGCAATATGTGAGTGCCTTCGCTCAGTTGGCCAAGACAAATAATGCAATCATTGTGCCAGCGAATGTATCCGAGATGAGCTCACTGATTGCTAGCGCGATGCAGGTTGTCAAAAAAATATAAGACGGAACGATTCAATCAAAGGGCTCGAGAGGACTAGATTAAGCTCGCTCGAGCCTAATTTTTTGTAGTCGGAAACAGTATCGAACCGCTTAATGTGGTGCCATTTAAAAAAGAGTCACTCAAGAATGAGTCACTATGCCTGCGGCAGCTTGGAGCTAGCTGATCTAACGAGCAATAGAATGGATGATTATTATGCAGGTTAAAACGGATATTACTGGTTGGGGAGGTTGCTTTATCTAAATCAAAAATTTCTGCATGTTTTTCCTGTGAGCTAGGGAGAGGGATTTCAATGTCTAAGCTATTCCAGGTATTACTGCTTTTTTGCCTAGGGTCTGTTGACGTTTCACATAGGTAACCATAAGAGTACACATGCCATAGCAACGGTACTCTGATAATTTCGCTTCAATTTAT
>JBIKXM010000013.1:0-10235 GCA_044355755.1 Burkholderiaceae bacterium
GAAGGCTTTTCTATCCATGAGTTTTATAAAAAAATTTACGAACAAAGCCCTACCTTTAGGCGCTTAGCTAATCATTTCTTCGACACAAATACAGAAAAATGGCAAATTACTTTTAACGATGAAGCTCCTAGACCCCATACTGATTTATTAGACATTACCCGAAGGGGATATAAAAACATCGTGATACCAACGGCAACACAAATTGCACAATTACAATATTTGGGAATCACCGGTTGGCATACATATACCCCTAAACAAATATATTTAGACAGTATTATTCAGGCTTTTACCGGTTTAAGCGACTACACCACACCTGCCATATTAAATTCGCGCGGCCCCAATATTGCCCTAAGAGATCGGATTCTATTCGAGGCAAGTTATGTTTTGCCTCAGCAAATTTCCTATCCAAAAATAACGATCAGCGAACGTACGACAGGGGAATATCATCGATTGCACCCCAACCCTGAAAGCGTCAGCGACAGTGCCATAGAAGCCTTACCATTGGAAAATCTCTATCTTGACTCTCTGTTTAACGAGAAAATAGAGTGGAATGGCGACAGCATACTCCTCGGTACCCCACTCGATAAACGTAGCACGATTCAACAAATGAAGGAAATACGAGCCCTGCGTAAAGACTCAAATGCACCTATCGTTGATGTGGAGGATTTTTTAGAAACATTCTTGCATAGCTTTAAATTTGGCGCTGACGAAGAGGTAGCTGGTATTGAGAGGATTCTCGATTTTTATCACGCTATCTATGCTAAAAGCCCTACTTTCCGTAAATATTGGGCCTTAATTACCGCTGAACAGGTATTAAAGGCGAGTGGAGAGCGTGAGCAATGGACTTTTATTACAAATAAAAAAAACGCCGCTGAATTTCTGTCACCCACCCACCTATACTCTGATATCGATTTTGCCAATAAAAAAATATACCTACTTGCTGATGACCTCCACTATTTATCTCAAAATGGTCTGATTAAGTTGGAGCTGGAGCATAAACTTGTCCATCAACTGCTTTGTGTGGCAACTGGTTACAAAGGCGTAACCCAAAATATTTGGACTAACCGCGGCGCTATCGTCTATCTCACCGACAAAATCTTAGAGGAAGGAATGTATGATATCCCTCGACGACTCGCTTATGGTTTAGTGAGTCATCGACAAATAGAATCCAAGCAATTTCCTGGGAATATGAATCCTCTTGAATATAAGGCCGCCGCTAGACGCGCAAGTGATATAGAAGATAAGTATTTAAACACCGGGGCTTTAAAGCGTTTACCCAAAACACTATCACTTTCTCCTCACAAAACATCTACATCTCTGAATAAATAGGCCCACCTCCCCCTTCTGGCGTCACCCAAACAATATTTTGTTTGGGGTCTTTGATATCACAGGTTTTACAATGCACGCAATTTTGTGCATTGATCTGTAATTTATCTTTGCCTAACTCATCCTTAATATACTCATAGACTCCGGCCGGACAGTAATATTGTTCCGGACCGGCATAACGCGCTAAATTAGTTTGTACCGGAATCGAGCTATCCTGGATACATAAATGTGTTGGCTGATTTTCAGCATGATGCGTATTGGATAGAAAGACTGAGGACAAGCGATCAAAGGTCAGGTGGCCATCTGGCTTCGGATAATCAATTGGTGCACACTGTGCCGCTGGCTTTAATTTTTGGTGATCTGGTACTGCGTGAGATAAAGTCCAAGGCACGCGCCCGCCCAACAGTTTCTGTTCAATCCCAACCATCAGGCTGCCCTTAAACAAGCCTTTGCTCATCCACTGTTTAAAGTTACGTGCCTGATATAACTCGTCATATAACCACGATTGTTTAAAAGCCACTGGGTAATCATGCAACTCATCCTGAGCACGCTGACTAGCCAGTGCCTCGACAACCGTCTCTGCCGCCAGCATGCCGCTCTTGATCGCTGCGTGACTGCCTTTGATACGTGCTGCATTCAGAAAACCCGCCTCGCACCCTATCAATGCCCCTCCCGGAAAGACCAATTTCGGCAAACTACGCAACCCACCTGCCGTAATCGCTCGCGCACCATAAGCAATGCGTTTGCCTCCCGCCAGGAAATGGCGTATCGCTGGATGGGTTTTATAACGTTGGAATTCCTCATAAGGGCTAAGGTAAGGATTTTGGTAACCCAGGCCAACGACAAAACCCACTGCAATTTGATTTTGCCCGAGATGATACAGAAACCCACCACCATAGGTAGCACGGTCTAAAGGCCAGCCAGCACTATGTACCACCAAACCCGCTTGATGCTTTGCAGTATCGACTTCCCACAATTCTTTCAATCCGAGTCCGTAAGTCTGGTAATCACTGTGTTGTGCGAGTTTGTACCGCGCAATTAATTGCCGACCTAAATGACCACGCGCACCTTCTGCAAATAAAGTGTATTTTGCATGTAAGGCCATACCTAATTGGAATTGTTCGGTCGGTTGCCCATCTTTGCCGAGACCGACGTTGCCAGTAGCAATCCCGATCACCGCGCCTTGATCGTTATATAAAACTTCACTTGCGGCAAATCCAGGAAAAACATCGACACCTAATTGTTCCGCTTGTTGCCCTAACCAGCGTGTCACCTTACCTAAGCTAACGATGTAGTTACCGTGATTATGAAAGCAAGGCGGTAACAAACGATGTGGTACCGACCAAGCTTTTTTCTGTGTCAGAAACAAAAACCGATCTTCACTGACCGGTGTCAGTAAGGGCGCCCCTTGAGCAGCCCAATCAGGAAATAGCTCAGTAATCGCTCGTGGATCCATGACCGCACCAGATAGGATATGGGCCCCGATCTCTGACGCTTTTTCTAATACACATACGGATAATGCAGCATTTAACTGTTTGATACGAATCGCGGCAGATAATCCTGCGGGGCCACCGCCAACGATAATTACATCGTATTCCATGGTCTCACGTGGACCAAACTGAGCGAGTAAATTGCTTGTCTCAAAATTTGTCATTATATTTCTCTTGATAAAAAAATTATTTTCAGTGCGTTACGTTGGCTTATTTTTAATTCCTTGTGCAATAATTCTTTGCCAAACAGCCTGCTTTTCTGCATCACTGAGAAAAACCCATTGTGCGACTTCTTGTGCAGTTCTGCCACAACCACGACACACATCATCAAACAACGTGGTACAAATCCCTACACAGGGGCTATCAGGCAGATCATTCAGATTAAATGACATATAAAAGTTTGAAATTAGTTAGCTGAAACGCTAATGAGCGGCCATTGAAACGCTTGGAATAATTGAACCAAATCGCGGTAAGTATAGCCGCAGCATAAAGCCAGCATCAGTAGAATGCGGGCTTTTGGTGAGGTGAGCGCACCTGCCGCAACAATCTCTAGGCGCCTATCGTCACAACCTAAGTCTTCCAGTATAGGCCCTATCCAACAACGACTAGTACGTACACATAACACCCCTGCGCTACGGGCACGCTGAATCGCCGCCAACCACACTTCACTGAGGGTACCGGCACCTGTACCCGCTAACACTAGACCCTTTACACCCGCACCCACCAAGGTATCTATCACACGTGCCTGTGCCCCCGCACAATGGGTCAAGATTTCAACCCAAGGCCAGGGCTGTGCATCCGCCACAGAGAATCGGGGTATAGCGGCAACCACCGGCGCACGAAGCCAACGAATCCCGGTATCAAAAATATGTCCCAGTGCGCCTTGCTCTGGTGCCACGAACGCATCAATCGAATAGGCATAGGCTTTAGTTACTTCCTGCGCAGAAAAAATGTGTTGATTCATCACGACTAAGGGCACGGTCGCAAAAGTCTTGTTATCTGCGGCGACACGCACCGCATGTAATAAATTTAATGGCCCGTCCGTAGACAATGCAGTCATCGGACGTAAGGCGCCAACCAACACCAAAGGCTTAGCCAGAGTAACACTTAACTGTAGAAAAAAAGCGGTTTCTTCTAAGGTATCGGTACCATGCACAACCACAACGCCATCGATTGTGCTATCCCTTTGTGCCGTATTAATGCGCTGAGCTAAGGTAAGCCACAAGGAAAACTGTAAATCCTTGCTATTAATTTGCGCTATGGTTTCCATTTGAATCTGTGCCAGATGCGCAAATGGGATATGCGCTGTCAAGCTCGAGACCGACACAACACCTGCTTGATAATGCTCCATTATCGTTTCATCAGATGCTGTGCCCAGAATCGTCCCCCCTGTACCGAGTATCAGAATATTAGGTAAAGCGTGCATATCTCTCTTTTTAATAGGGCTGACAAAAAATTGTCCTAGCTAGGCGTGTCTATGAAACATTCTGCACATACAAAAGCAAATGCATTCTGTAAGGGCAAAACAGCTAGGGTGAATTATGCGAAAGTCGGATTTAACTTGCCATCAATAATAAAGACTTCCATTTCTTATCAATTATTTTGCCTTTGCGTGCTCGTTTACTGGTATAGATCTCTAAATCCTGTTGCGCCAATGTGCTAAATATTGGCTTCAGCGCACGTCCTTGGTATTGAATATTCAGTCCAGCCTCGCCAAATAGTCTCACTTGTACTAGGCTATCCCCTTGGTCTAGGTCAATTAGTATCACGCCACGCCCACCAGCCTGGCATTTGATCTCGTCTAGATTAAAAACCAGCAAACGGTTTTGCTCAGATAAGCATGCTATTTGCTTGGCATAGCCATCTAGCGGAATCAGCGCCAGTGGCACATCGTGCTCAGCCAAAGTTACGAAAGCTTTGCCGCTCCGATTGCGCACCATCAGATCACTTAATTTGCAGATAAAGCCATAGCCACTCTCGGTAGCTACCAAAACAGATTGTTCAGCAGGCCCAGCACACGCGTGCATAATACGTGCCTGCTCCTGTAAATCAATTAACGAGGTCATTGGCACGCCATCACCACGGCCACTCGGTAAACCTGCAACCGCTGTCGAATAAGCACGCCCCATGCTATCAAGCATTACCAGGCTATCTACGCTGCGACAAGAAAAGGCGGCTTGAAAACGATCACCGGGCTTGAAACTGAGTTGCGTTAGGTCATGATTATGTCCTGGACGCAAACGTATCCAACCGTTTTGCGACACAATCACGGTCACTGGTTCATCAACTAGCTTGATCTCGATCACTGCTTTTTGCTCGGCTTGAATTAAAGTGCGGCGCTGGTCACCAAATTGTTTAGCATCTGCTTCGATTTCCTTTATGATGCGTTTCTTCAATGCACTATCAGAGGCCAGTAAAGCTTCTAATGATTTTTTCTCATCTTGTAAATCGGCTAATTCCTGCTCTATTTTGAGCGCCTCTAAACGAGCCAGCTGACGCAAGCGAATCTCCAAAATATCTTCGGCCTGTCGTTCAGACAGCTTAAAAGTATGCATCAGCGCTAACTTAGGCTCATCACTATGACGAATAATCTCGATCACTTGGTCAATATTCAGCAAGACTAATATCCGTCCCTCCAAAATATGGATCCGCTCCGCTACTTTGGTTAACCGATATTGACTACGACGTGTCACTGTTTGCAGACGAAAAGCAATCCATTCCTGCAAAATAGTCAGCAGGTTTTTTTGCTGTGGGCGCCCATCATTGCCAACCATCACCAAATTAATCGAAACATTCGCTTCTAAGGAGGTATGCGCTAATAACATCATGGCAAAAGCCTGTTTATCGACATGCTTACTTTTAGGCTCAAATACCAAACGTACCGCAGCATCTTTACCCGACTCATCTCGCACAACATCTAAAACGCTTAAAACCGCTTGTTTCGTTTGGCTTTGCTCTGGTGTTAAGGCTTTCTTACCTGCTTTGACTTTCGGATTAGTTAACTCTTCAATTTCCTCCAATACCCGTTGTGCTGAAGTATGGGGGGGCAACTCAGTCACCACTAGTTGCCATTGGCCTCGGGCTAAATCTTCAATCAGCCAACGCGCACGCACTTTGACACTGCCTCGCCCACTTGCATAAACTTGCTCAATATCTTGCCGCGCTGAAATAATTTGCCCGCCACCTGGAAAGTCAGGTGCTGGGAGATATGCCATCAATGCCGATAAAGTGAGTTGCGGATCACGAATTAACGCTACCGTTGCCAGCGCGACCTCGGTCAAATTGTGCGATGGGATCTCCGTCGCCATACCAACCGCAATCCCAGAGGCACCATTTAACAAAACGAAGGGTAAACGTGCAGGTAATAGTTTGGGCTCATGCCCCGAACCATCATAGTTAGGCACTAAATCAACCGTACCCAGCGCCAACTCATCCAGTAATAAGCGTGCAATCGGTGTCAATTTAGCCTCGGTATAGCGCATTGCAGCAGCACCATCCCCATCCCTCGAACCAAAATTACCCTGACCATCGATTAATGGATAACGTAATGAAAAATCTTGTGCTAACCGTACCAATGCATCATATGCAGATTGATCGCCATGCGGATGAAATTTGCCAAGCACATCCCCTACCACACGCGCAGATTTGACCGGCTTCGCCCGGTCATCCAAGCCCATTTGTTGCATTGCATACAAAATACGCCGCTGCACTGGCTTCTGCCCATCGGCAAGCTCGGGTAAAGCCCGGCCTTTTACCACGCTCACGGCATAGCTCAAATAAGCACGCTCGGCATAATCAGCTAATACGGCAACCGCTTCATCTTCAGCAGGGAAAGTGTCTGGTTCTTTTTGACTCATTTGGCTTTTACTCGTTTTGGCCTGTGTGATCGCCTATATCGAGGTTTGTAAAAAACCATAACTGTACACAATTAGCTGCGTGTACAAAATACTTGATCAATATAGTCACCAGTTTTATATGCCTGTATTATTTTTGCCTGCTCTTGAGAGGCTATTGCACAACTCTAGCGAGCATGCAAAAAGAGCACATGGGAAGGATGGGGTTTCGTGCAGCACTCTGCTACACGCCGACGTAGCCAAGTCGTTATGCAAGTCGAATCGTGAGACAAAGCCCGGGTACCGCGCATTGCGGTATTTAGTTCTAGCACAACTTTGCTAGACAAAGTTAGCCTACACTGCAACTTGCGTTCTGGGGCGCTTTCGCTGAGGCAACGATCCCATTTTAGAGGTAAGCAAATCTTGCTTATGAAAAGAAACTGCAGATAGCACAAGAGGGGCTTTGCCCCTCTTGTGCTATAGATAAGTTGAAATTAACTTGTTTTACGCTCAAGTTTTTCTTTAATACGCGCCGCCTTACCTGAGCGACCACGTAAATAATACAATTTGGCACGACGCACATCACCACGACGTTTAACTTCAATTTTCGCGATCAAGGGTGAATACAATTGGAAAGTACGTTCCATTCCTTCACCAGAGGAAATTTTGCGCACAATAAAAGCCGAGTTCAAACCACGGTTTCGGCGTGCGATCACAACACCTTCATACGCTTGCGCACGTTTACGTGTTCCTTCAACGACATTAACATGCACCACCACGGTATCACCGGGCGCAAACTCAGGCATAGGCGCCTTATTCGCAGTTAACCGTGCAATTTCCTCTTTTTCCAATTGTTCAATCAAATTCACTTAATTTCTCCTAAACCATCTTGTCAGTACTTTATATTGATTAATTTATTCAGTTTCTGACAGAGGACAGCATTTTAACCACAAGGCCGCTATTAATCAGCCCGCTTGTTTTTGCTCTGCCAAGCCGATGCCAAAAAATCTTCATCTGCTTGACTGAGCAAACCTGTTTGGCGCGCCACACTGATCAGATCAGGTCGCTTCGCCATTGTATTCACTAAAGCCTGTTGTCTACGCCACTGTTTGATATCGGCATGGTTGCCTGATAATAGAACATCTGGCACAGCCCTATCTTGGTAAACTTCTGGACGCGTGTAGTGCGGACAATCCAATAAGCCACAAACAAAACTATCTTCACGTGCCGAATCAGGATCACCCAACACACCGGGTAACTGACGAATCACCGCATCCATGAGAGCCATCGCCGGTAACTCTCCTCCCGACAAGACGATATCGCCAATACTCAGCTCTTCGTCGACACAGCGATCAAAAAACCGTTGGTCAACCGCCTCATAGCGACCACATACTAATATCACACCAGGCGTCTGGCTTAACGCTACTACTTTGGCATGATTCAGGATACGCCCTTGCGGAGACAGCATGACTACCTTCGGTACATGCCCGGCTGCACGCATTTGATGCTGTTTAGCCGCTAATACCGCCTCTTCTAAAGGTTTAGCTAACATCACCATCCCCGGCCCACCGCCATAGGGTCGATCATCTACAGCACGATAATTACCGACTGCAAAATCCCGCGGATTCCATAGATTCAAGTGCCATTTCTTTTGCACCCAAGCACGCCCGGTCACACCATGGGCGGTCAAGGCTTGAAACATGTCTGGAAATAGTGAGATAACATCAAAGTACATCTCTCAGCTCCACTTGCTCCCGAATTCCATTAGAACTTACGTAAAATTGTCCTGGCAAGGCGTGCTGACTAAGAAAGTACAAGTAAGCACAACTCAGCCAGGGCGATTTTGCGTAAGTTGTAACCATTTAGTAGTCTAACTGCCAATCAATATGAATGGTGCGCTGTATCCAATCTATTTCATGAATATACGCTTTGACAAAAGGCACCAAGCGCTCTCGCTTGACCTCAACACCATTTTCATCCGTGTCAAGATACGCCAAACGCAGCACCGCATGTGCGCCATTATCAACCAAATCAATGACTTGACCGAGGACTTGTTGTTGCAAATTGAGAGCAGATAAACCCAGCAAATCAACCCAATAATATTCACCCTCAGCTAGCTCGGGGAAGTCTTGACGACTTACCCATACGCTACAGCTTTTTAACTCTTCAGCGGCTTCTCGAGTAACGATATCTTGAACGCTAGCGACAATGCTATTGCTATGTTTTTTCATTGATAGCAAATGCAAGGGAGCAACACTATTAGGTTGTTTAGGGCTTTTTAACCACCACTGCGTCACTGCCAGCAGTGTCTCGGATGATGTATAGGGTCTGATCTTTAACCAACCACGCACACCGTACGCACCGATAATCGTTCCAAGCTCAACTAAATCATCAGGCGCAGCTTCTGTGTGCTGCCAACAACCATTATTACTAGCCATTCAGTATAAAGAAAGCCTGAGATCAGGCTTTTTAAATCATCAAGTAAAGCTAAAATTAAGCAACCGCAGCAACCGCATTTTTAGCGTGCTGTTTAACTAAACGCTGCACTGTTGGTGACAACTGCGCGCCAACACTTTGCCAATAGCTAAGGCGATCTTGTGCAATACGTAACGCTTCGACCTTAGGATTATTAGAAACAGGACTATAAAATCCTATTTTCTCGATAAAACGCCCGTCTCGGCGATTCCGTGAATCTGTCGCAACAATATTGAAAAAAGGACGATTTCTCGTGCCCCCACGTGATAGGCGAATGACCACCATAAATAAGCTCCCAAAAATCCGGCTTCGCAAAAAGCGCGATTTTAGCGGAAAAACTCATTTAAAAGCAATTTATATTATGTACACTTCGATTTTTCCGTTAACCTGCTCCAAATTCATTGGGCCAACGCACCCACCATCACTATTTCTTTATGTTATTCAATAACAAATTAAAATCATTTCAAATCTTTTTAATTATCTCTATCGGCGCTCTGCTACTAGGCCGCATTTTACTGATGGCGACACTGGTATTAACGGACAATACAGAATCGCGGTATGCAGAAATTGCTCGCTTAACCTTGGCGCAAGGCTTCTGGCTAATGCCCCATACTGATATCGGGCAACCTTTTTTCGCCAAACCTCCTCTTTCTACCTGGCTCAGTGCCTTATCTGGCAAATTATTTGGTACTTCAGCCTTCAGCATGCGTTTACCTGCCTTTTTGGCCGGACTATTAACGCTATGCTGCATTTGGCAATGGGATAAGCAGTTAGCACGTTCAACCCGGCTTTTTTGTGTGTTCGTCGCTGTGACTTGCCCACTATTTTTTATCAGCATTGGCGCTGTGATGACTGATGCGATACAAATGGCTTGCGTGACACTAGCCCTGCTCTGCGCTCAACGATGTATCACGCAAACTCACAACCAATATTGGCGTATCGTGTTTTGGCTAGCATGTGGCCTGGGTATGTTAATCAAAGGCTTGGCCACATTAGCACTGATCTTTTTACCACTGATACTTTTCGCGCTGAGTGGCGCCGGCTACCGCCTACTGTGGCAAAAATTTTGGAGTCCCGGCGGCATTGCTCTGGGTCTACTCATTTGTATCCC
>JBIKXM010000225.1:0-3057 GCA_044355755.1 Burkholderiaceae bacterium
TGCCGATGGTGTTACGCAGCCAGCAGGGCAACGCTCTCCAAGCATACGGATCCTTGACGTTGGTTCCGGTGGTGGGCTACCTGGGATACCTTGGGCGCTGGCGCGTCCAGCGTGGCAGCTCAGTTTGATAGACTGCGTACAGAAAAAAACGGCGTTTTTAACACAGGTCAAAATGCAACTTAATATGCCGAATCTGCGTGTTATAACCGGTCATGTCGAACAGTTGCCGAACTATATCGCTGATACACAGTTCGATATCATTGCTTGTCGTGCTTTTTCTAGTTTGGAGCAATTGCTGACCTTAACCGGCGCTTGGCTGGCGCCTGGGGGATTAGTCATTGCACTCAAAGGTGAATATCCTACGCAAGAGCTGACTGCGTTATCAGATACCTGGCAGGTAGAGGCAATTCACCCGATTACGCATATTTCTGAGCTCAAGGCACAGCGGCATGTTGTTTTAATCAGTCGAAGCAATGAAGAACAAACCAGACAAGGATAAACATGGCGAAAATTTTTTGTATTGCCAATCAAAAAGGCGGGGTCGGTAAAACCACGACAGCAGTTAATCTGGCTGCGGGCCTCGCTAAAGAGAAACAACGGGTGCTACTGGTTGACCTTGACCCCCAAGGGAATGCGTCGATGGGGTCGGGCATTGATAAACAAGCGCTACAACTCGGTGTGTATCAAGTGATCCTCGGCTTATCTGAGGTTGTGCAAGCAAGTCAGCCTTCACCTGCGGGTAAATATATGGTGTTACCAGCGAATCGCAATTTAGCTGGTGCAGAGGTTGAATTAGTCGATTTAGATCAGCGTGAACATCGCTTAAAGCAGGCTTTGGCAACGGTAGCGCAAGACTATGATTTTATTCTGATAGATTGTCCTCCAAGTTTGTCTTTACTTACGCTGAATGGCTTATGTGCAGCCAATGGTGTGATTGTGCCGATGCAGTGTGAATACTTTGCGTTAGAAGGGCTCTCGGATTTAATCGATACTATCAAGCAAGTACACGCACACTTTAATCCCGATTTAAAAATTATTGGTTTATTGCGTGTGATGTTTGACCCACGCATGACTTTGCAGCAACAAGTTTCAGCACAGCTAGCACAACATTTTGGCGATAAAGTTTTTCGGACGATTATCCCCAGAAACGTGCGCTTGGCCGAGGCGCCGTCATATGGCTTGCCCGGGATTAGTTTTGATGGGTCTTCGCGTGGCGCGAAAGCTTATATTGAATTTGCTAAGGAAATGATTCAACGTATTCGCAGCATGTAGGCATTATTTGTTTCCCATGGATTTTTAAAATACAAGGAATAGGGATGGCACAAAAAAAAGGACTGGGGCGCGGTTTGGAGGCACTGCTTGGCACACCTGCGCAAGTAGATGAAGCTAACCAGCAGCAGGGTAAGTTGCGTTCGTTAGCAATTACGCAGCTGCAAGCGGGCAAGTATCAGCCGCGTACCTATATGGATGAGGGGGCACTACAAGAGTTGGCTGCCAGTATTCGTGAGCAGGGTATTATGCAGCCGCTGTTAGTCCGGGAAGTGGCCCCACAAAGGTATGAGATTATTGCCGGCGAACGACGCTATCGCGCGGCACAATTAGCGGGTCTGCAAGAAGTACCGGTGCTGGTGAAGGATGTGCCAGATCAAGCTGCCGCAGCGATGGCACTGATCGAGAATATCCAGCGTGAGGATTTGAATCCATTGGAAGAAGCGAAGGGGGTGCAAAAGCTGATTCGCAATTTTGATTTTAGCCATGAGCAAGCAGCCCATGCCATAGGCCGCTCACGCAGTGCCGTGTCAAATTTATTGCGCTTGCTGAATTTGGCGGCGCCTGTGCAAACCATGCTGCTTGCCGGTGACTTAGATATGGGGCATGCGCGTGCATTATTAGCAGTAGACGCAGCGGCCCAAATTGCACTGGCCAATCAAATCGTGAGCCGACGCCTCTCGGTACGTGAAACGGAAAAATTAGTGACGCAGCATGCGAAAAAAGAAACGCATGCCGCCAAAAAAATTACCCCTCATCGTGATCAGCAACGACTACAGGAAGAGCTGGCAGACTTACTTGGCTTAGTGGTGACGCTAGAAACGACACCCAAAGGCGCGGGAAAAATCAGTGTCCGCTTTAATAGCTTAAATGAACTTGACGGACTCTTGATGAGACTACGCGGCAATAATATCGGCGGCACGATTGACGCCTTAGCCTAATGATGCCGAGACCGCTGCAAACGGTCATCGCCTCAACTTGACGAATACCCTTGCGATCGCCCGAGCCTGCCGAAGGTAATACCACCACTCTTCGCCCAGAGCTTGTCGCAGGGCTATCGCTTATTTAATGAACAGGCTCCAAACCACGGAATCGCAGCGACTAGACATTAAATAAGAAATTCATCACATCACCATCGCGCACAATGTACTCTTTGCCTTCAGAGCGCATTTTGCCTGCTTCTTTCGCACCTTGCTCACCTTTGAAGTGTATGAAGTCATCAAAGGCAATGGTTTGTGCACGAATAAAGCCGCGTTCAAAATCGGTATGAATGACACCCGCCGCTTGGGGTGCGGTAGCTCCGATGGGAATCGTCCACGCCCGCACTTCCTTCACGCCTGCGGTGAAATAGGTATGCAGTCCGAGCAATTTAAATCCGGCTCGAATCACGCGATTCAGGCCCGGCTCATCCATGCCGATGTCGGCTAAGAATACGGTTTTATCCGCTTCATCCAAATCAGCAATTTCCGCCTCAATCGCGGCACATACGGCGACCACCGGCGCATTTTCTGAGGCGGCATAGCGACAGACGGCATCAAGATGAGGGTTATCCTGGAAACCCTGTTCCTTAACATTCGCAATATACATAGTTGGTTTAGCGGTAATCAAGCACAGTGGCTTAATCAGTGCCGCGGCTTCTGCATCGAGTGATAAGGCGCGTATCGGTTTGACTTGGTTTAATTGCGCTTGGCACATTTCTAATACGGGCACTAGCTGTGCCGCAGCTTTGTCATTGCCCGATTTAGCGGCTTTGCTATGTCGTTGTAAGGCTTTTTCAACCGTTGC
Organism: Burkholderiaceae bacterium; assembly: GCA_044355755.1. Taxonomy (GTDB): domain Bacteria; phylum Pseudomonadota; class Gammaproteobacteria; order Burkholderiales; family Burkholderiaceae; genus JADYYQ01. Next base: position 3,055 of record JBIKXM010000225.1, read on the forward strand.
CAG
>JBIKXM010000226.1:0-3053 GCA_044355755.1 Burkholderiaceae bacterium
CTTCGGTCAGTAATTCTCGTAAATTGGCTTGACGGTGGTCTACGCCCGGTTTGAAATAGATTTTCGAGATTTCTTTAAATGGCAGAAAACCATGGCGCTCTTCGCCATAGTTGACAAAACAGGCCTCTAGAGAGGGCTCGATGCGCGTAATAATGCCCTTGTAAATATTTCCTTTACGCTGCTCTCTACCAGCTGTTTCAATGTCAATGTCAATTAGACGTTGTCCATCAACAATCGCAACCCGCAGTTCTTCTTGCTGCGTGGCGTTAAATAACATACGTTTCATAAGTGCTCCGACCTAAATGGTTTAGCATTGCTAAACCATTTCTTGTTGTTCTATAAGCACGTCGGGCAGGGCAAAACGGTAAAAGTAAGTTGAGTTTCAGTCGAGTTAATCTGATGACGCCAAAGCATATACATGAAACTTAAAATAGTTAATCTTTGGATTGGAACAATGACAGCAAATTTCTATCCTACGATGTTGCCAATCCCAGAAAATAATCGTGTGTCACGATTATTGAAAATTCTTTTACTCATTTGCCTTGCTACCTTGCACTACGAAGACAGGCTGGGTTTTGTAAAAAAACCGTAAACTGTGCCATCTGGTCGTAGCGCACGCGCTGCTTGTGCCGATTAAGACTAAGCGTTTACAGCTCTTGCTGTACGGTATTAGTCAGGGAGGACTAGGCCCTATGTGTAAAATATGCGGTTACTCACCGAATAAAAATTAAATTAATTAGACTAATAAAGAGTGTAAACAGCCTATTAGTCTCCAGGATTATATTCAAGATGAATGCGTTGCGCCAAATTTTTAATGAAAATCAGCGAATATTTGCTAATTTCTTGCAAGTCACTTATTGGTTGATAGATGAGGCCGGGGTGGGGCAGCGTATCGATAATTTTTTATTGAAAATCGCCAAGGGCGTACCTAAAAGCCATATTTACCGCATTTTGCGTTCTGGTGAAGTAAGGGTGAATCAAAGGCGCGTCGATCAAACTTATCGCTTATGCTTAGATGACAAGGTGCGCGTTCCACCATTGCGCTTAGCCCAGCAGTCGATGGGTTTGCCAAACCTGCCGAAAAGTAGTTTAAATAAACTCGTCGTCTTATATGAAGATGATTATTTATTAGCATTGAATAAACCGGCAGGAACGGCTGTACATGGTGGCTCAGGCATTTCTTTTGGGGTTATTGAGCAAATGCGCCAAGCACGCCCCGAGCAAAAATTTTTGGAGCTAGTGCATCGCTTAGATCGTGACACCTCGGGTGTTCTCCTGTTGGCGAAAAAGCGTTCAGCATTGCTTGCGTTACATCAACAGATGCGCGATGGTTGCATGGATAAACGCTATTTGACGTGCGTGAGTGGCGAGTGGCCGACCGCACAAGAAAATTTGATCTTTCCTTTATTCAAATATCATACTGATCAAGGAGAGCGTCGAGTGCGTGTACAAGAAGGAGGCCAGTTTGCGCATACAGTTATTAAACGCTTGCAAGTGTTAAATGGCTTTACGTTACTGGAAGCAAGGTTGAAAACCGGACGCACACATCAAATTCGGGTGCATCTGGCGCATAAGGGTTATCCAATCGTGGGTGATGATAAATATGGGGATTTTGCCTTGAATCGGGAATTAGCTCGAGTTGATCAGGCTTATCCTTTTAAGCGTATGTTCTTACATGCGAGTGCATTAAAGCTGATGCATCCTAATGACGGCCGAACGCTAAGATTAGAAGCGGCTTTGCCTGAGACCTGTCAGCAATTTTTGCAACAACGTTCATAAATGATGACGCCACATCAATTCGATTTGTTGGTGTTTGATTGGGAGGGCACTTTAGCAAACCCGTGGGCGTCTCCTTTGAAAACGTTACTGTTCCCAGGGGCCTATCAAATGTTGCAAGCATTAAAGCAAGCAGGTTTTTTGCTTGCGATTGCAACTGGTAAGAGTCGTTCAGGCTTAACCCAAGCCATGCAAGAGGTGAATGTCGCTTCATTCTTTAGTATGACGTGTACTGCCGAAGAAAGTGCGCCCAAGCCTAGTCCCGAAATGTTAAGTGGTCTGATCACCGCATTGGAGGTAGACAGTGCACGTACGTTAATGATTGGTGATACAAGCTACGATTTAGAAATGGCGAATGCTTTACAGGTACCAGCGGTAGCGGTAACTTATGGTTTGCATAAAACGGATATTTTGGAAAAATATCACCCTCGTTATTGCGCTGATAGTGTTTCTTCATTACATCAATGGCTGCTCTTTTATGCTTAACTCAGTTAAACTTCGCTGTTCCAGCTATTTTCGATAAAACCACCTTCACAAAGAATATATATGTCTGATTCGCAAACGGTTAGTTCAGAAACAACTCGCCAACCTTGGGAGCGTGAAGTGTTACAAGGTCTTTTGGCAGATAATTTGCGGGAAAAGCGCAGGGCGCGGCGTTGGCGCGTTTTTTTGCAAATATGTTGGTTGTTATTGGGGCTCCTGATTATGCTAACGATTTGGTCAGGCGACAAAAGTGTTAATCCTGAGGTCAGCACTAAACATACCGCGCTGGTTTCGTTAGAGGGTGAAATTGCTGCCGGGAGCACAAGCAGCGCTGAGAATATCATCAGCGCCTTGCAGTCCGCATTTTCTGAAGCGAATAGTGTGGCTGTTATTCTGAAAATTAATAGCCCAGGGGGTTCGCCGGTCCAGGCCGGGATGATTAATAATGAAATTCGTCGTTTGCGTACACAATATAAGCACAAGCAGCTGTATGTTGTTGTAGAAGAGGTTTGCGCTTCGGGTGGCTATTATATTGCCGCAGCGGCTGACAAGATCTTCGTCAATCAGGCCAGTATGATTGGCTCAATCGGGGTCATGATGGATGGATTTGGTTTTGTTGGTCTAATGAAAAATTTAGGCGTTGAACGGCGCTTGTATACAGCAGGTAATCATAAAGGGATGTTGGATCCTTTTACGCCACAGTCAGAGCAAAATCGTGAGTATGTTCAGAAAATGTTAGATGAAATTCATCAACAATTTATTACTGCTGTGCGTCAGGGGCGGGGAAGTCGTTT
>JBIKXM010000228.1:0-3050 GCA_044355755.1 Burkholderiaceae bacterium
ATGCCAAAAGCAAAGCGTTATCGTTTTGGCAAAGAAGGTTATCAGCAATGGTTGAAAAACGATGCTGGATTTTTAGCTCGAGCACTAAATGACACCCGGTATATGAGCAGGATTGCACGAGAGTACTTATCGTTGATTTGCCCAAACACCCGTGCTATTCCTGGCCAGATGACTGCCATGCTACGGGAAAAATTCGGCTTGAACGACATACTTTGCTTGCACGGCAAAAAAAACCGTAACGACCATCGCCACCATGCCATAGATGCCTGTGTTATCGGTGTGACTGATCAGGCAATGCTGCAACGCTTTGCTACGGCCAGTGCAGATGCGCGGGAAAAGCAAATGAATCGTCTAGTCACGAATATGCCGCTGCCATGGGAGAGTTACCGCGAACATGTTGCACGCGCGATCGATAATATATGGGTTAGCCATAAACCAGATCATAGTCATGAAGGCGCAATGCACAACGACACCGCCTATGGTTTACGCGGCAATGGCAAAGTGAGCGTACATAAAATGATCGACGGAAAGAGGACGCTGGTTGAAGAAAATCTCAAAGTAATTGAGCTTAGTAAAGCCAAGGCAAGCTCCCGGCACGGCTATCTGCCCGATGGGTCGCCGCGTCCCTACAAAGGGTACAAAGGCGATAGCAATTATTGTATCGAGATCGTGCGTGACAAGAAGGGCAAGTGGCAAGGCGAGGTGATTTCTACCTTTGATGCATACCAACTTGTGCGAAAGTATGGTACTGCACGGTTGCGTCATACGACCTTGAGCATAAGTGAGAAGCCTCTTGTGATGCGGTTAATGGCGGGCGATTGTGTGCGGCTTGAAGTCGATGGTAGGTTGCGGACAATGAGAGTTGCTACGTTAAGCGCAAACGGACAAATATTTATGGCTGATACGAACGAAGCAAATGTTGATGCAAGAAACCGAGATAAGGAAGATCTTTTTTCTTACGTTTCCAAATCTGCGGGTTCATTATATAAGGCAAAGGGGCGTCGCATCACTATTTCACCAATTGGTGAACTTCGTGATCCTGGTTTTAGGACATAAAGAAAATGATAGGCCGCATCGTGGAAATAGCGGATGATGGACGGCATTTGTTTATTCATCGTGGCTTCATGGTTGTGCAAGGGACCGATGGCGAGCGCAAAGAACTAGGCCAAATCCCACTGGACGACATTTCTGCTGTCATCGCCAATGGCTATGGCATAAGCTACACAAATAATCTACTAGTAGCGCTTGTCGAACGTTGTGCACCTTTTGTACTCTGTGCGACAAATCATAATGCAGTCGGTATGCTTTTACCTATTGAAGGTAATTTTCAACAAGCCAAACGTTTCGATGCACAGTTAGCAGCTAGTCAACCGACGATTAAGCGCCTATGGGCAGATATTGTTAAATCTAAACTGCAGCAACAAGCAGCAGCATTAGGAGCCGTCAATGCGCCCACCATGCCACTTTCCGCTTTGGTTCGTAAGGTACGTTCCGGTGACCCGGAGAATTTAGAGGCGCAAGGGGCGCGACGCTATTGGGGCTTGCTGTTTGGCGTCAACTTTCAGCGCGACCAGCAAGCTAGCGGTCTTAATGCTATGCTCAATTATGGCTATACCGTGCTTCGGGCAGCAACAGCACGTGCGGTAGTTGCTGCAGGACTGCATCCGACAATTGGTTTACATCACAGGAACCAGGGTAATGCTATGCGCTTGGTAGATGATTTGATGGAACCTTTCAGGCCAATGATTGACCTGAAAGTCTGGCAGCTAAATCGGCAAGGCGAAAGTGAAGTGACACCAAGAGTAAAACGAGCCTTGGTACACACTCTATATGACGATATGCCTACTAGCGCTGGCATGACACCGATTATCGTCTGTACTCAAAGACTAGCGATCTCGCTAGCTCAAATTTTTATCGGAGAAAAAAACAGCTTGGATTTGCCGCTGCCTAGCTTGCCGTTAGATCTTGCTGCAACGCTAAAAAATGAATAGTAAGCTATGCTGACAGGGTACCGCATCATGTGGATAGTTGTAATGTTTGATTTGCCCGTGGTCGACAAGAAGGAGCGAAAGGCGGCTACAGATTTTCGCAATGCCCTATTAGATATGGGCTTTGAAATGTCACAGTTTTCTGTATACATGCGCTTTTGTACCAGTCAAGCTCAAGTGGAAACTTATTGCAAAAGAGTCGAGGACGGTTTACCTACCGGTGGAAAGGTAAACATTTTGCAATTTACCGATAAACAGTACGAACGCATCATTAGTTTTCGCGGAAAAGCCAAACAGCCGCCTAATAAATCGCCAGATCAATACGATCTTTTTTGATGAAAAGCAGGATTTATCTAACATTAAAAAGACATAACCCACTGGTAAATCAGTGGGTTATGAGTGAGCGATTTTAGCAGGTTGGGATATGCGCTCTGACTGGAACGATACTGAGATCGACGTCGACGCAATCATCATTTTAGCAGGTTGGGATATGCGCTCTGACTGGAACTGTGCTTTCATTACAGTTTTTTCTCCGTTGAATTTTAGCAGGGCTTTGTTGCATAACTAAATCTTGACAGGTGCTGTAAGCTATGCAGATGAAACCACCTAAAACACGTTACAAAACAACCAACTGGCCAGCCTACAACCGTGCTTTACAAATGCGAGGTGACTTGACGATCTGGTTTTCACCAGATTTAGCATGGCACGGCAATGAACGTACTGGCAAGATAGGTCGTCCGACAAGCTATCGTGATAGTGCGATCCAAGCGATGCTGACATTAAAGGTGCTGTTTAACCAAGCGTTGCGTCAAGCGCGCGGCTTAGTCGTCAGCTTAGTACGGCAATTCAAACTGAACTGGAGCGTACCGTGTTACAGCACCGTGAGCTGACGCCAAGCCAAATGTCACCATTCCTGTGCGCCGCCCTCAAGAACCGCTGCATTTGCTGATCGATAGCACCGGCCTGAAGTTTTATGGTGAAGGCGAATGGAAAGTGAAACAACATGGCATGGCATATCGTCGTGGTTGGCGTAAAGTTCACTTAGCAATTGATCACGCTACG
>JBIKXM010000229.1:0-3041 GCA_044355755.1 Burkholderiaceae bacterium
ACTTGATGCTGGACAAACAGGTGTCGTGGTATTGGATAAAACGCCCTTTTATGCCGAATCAGGCGGGCAGGTTGGCGATAGCGGTGAGTTACGCCAAGATGGGCTGGTTTTTGAAGTACACGATACGCAGAAAATTCAAAGTGATGTCTTCGGTCACATAGGCGTTATAGCGCAAGGGACATTGAGAGTAGGGGATAGCGTAGCGGCCCATGTTGATATCGCGCGACGTAATAGTACGATGCGTAACCATAGTGCGACGCATTTGTTACATAAAGCCTTGCGACAAATTCTCGGTGTGCATGTACAACAAAAGGGCTCTTTAGTCGATGCGGAGAAAACCCGTTTCGATTTTTCGCATAGCTTACCCGTGACGACAGCACAATTGCTGGCCATCGAAAATGCTGTCAATCGTGAAATTCTTGAAAACAGTGCGGTGCAGAGTCGTTTAATGGCGTTTGATGAGGCAGTCAAGCATGGTGCTATGGCCTTGTTTGGCGAAAAGTATAGTGAGACCGTACGGGTCTTAGATATTGGCAGTAGTCGTGAGTTATGTGGCGGTACGCATGTGCACAGAACCGGAGATATCGGCTTATTTAAAATCATTTCTGAAAGCGGTGTCGCTGCCGGGATACGCCGGATTGAAGCGATTACGGGGCAGAAAGCATTGTCCTATACGCAAACCTTGACTGCGCAAATGCAGTTGATTAGTGATGCACTGAAAACAAACCCTGATGAAATTGTGCCGCGGATTGAGTTGTTACAAGCACAATTACGTACTTTAGAGAAACAGAATGATAGTTTGCAAGCCAAGCTTGTGGCTGCTCAATTAGACCAACTCTGTGCTACTGCACTTGAGATCTCAGGGGTCAAAGTGATTGCGGCCGAATTAGTGGATAGTGATACAAAAAATTTGCGTGTCGCGGTAGATCAACTGAAACAACGACTTGATGCAGCGGTGATCGTACTGGCTACAAGGCAAAACAATAAAGCCAGCTTAGTGATAGGGGTAACAGCTAATCTCTGTGCGCAAATGTCTGCGGGTGAGTTGGCCAATTTTGTGGCGCAACAAATTGGTGGCAAAGGAGGCGGTAAGCCCGATATGGCCCAAGCTGGTGGCGCTGGGTTGCAACATTTGCCACAGGCATTATCCAGTGTGTCGCAATGGGTGCAAACAAAGGTAAAAAAATATGCTGAAGCATGACAGAGGGCCAGTGACTTACCATGGCTCATGGATCGTTTAGGTCGTCGTTGAATATGGAACTTAAAATAGACAAAGAGGTTGATGCGTGCGGATTGAAATGTCCGCTACCGATTTTGCGTGCCAAAAAAGCGCTGGCTGAATTGCAAAGTGGTCAGGTATTGCGGATTTTGGCAACGGACTCGAGCACAGTGAAGGATTTTCAGGCATTTACTGAGCAAACAGGCAATGTTTTGTTAGCATTGAATCGACATGAAGATATTTTTTCTTTTTTAATTCGGCGTCGGTAGTTCGATCATGGACAAAAGAAATGATCAGATATTGTATGATTCGGAAAATTGTCATGTGGAAGCGTTATTTCAATTAAAGCTATTTCTTACATGCATTTCACTTCCCCAGCTTGAAAAATATTGATCAACGAGTGGCTGTGCTCAACCTCATTGAGTGGTCACTGGTTTAACTTTAAATTTGTAAGGAGATAAGGTTTGAGGTTTTCTCAGATTGTTTCGCTGAGTATCGTAGCTGTTTCAGCGTTGACTGCATCCATGTCTCAGGCAGCTACGCCATTTGTGGTACGTGATATTCGTGTCGAGGGTTTACAACGTATAGAGCCTGGTACGGTATTTAGCTATTTACCGATTAAAGCAGGGGATAGATTTGATGATGCAAAAGGCGATGATGCCATTCGTGCGCTGTTTAACACCGGCTTTTTTAAAGATGTACGCTTAAAAAATCAAGATGATGTGCTGATCGTGCAGGTGCAAGAGCAACCGACGATTGCTAGCATTGAGTTTTCCGGAACCAAAGAGTTCGATAAAGAAAATCTCAAAAAATCTTTACGTACCCTGGGGATAGCGGAAGCGCATCACTACAATAAGCCGATCATAGAAAAGGCCGAGCAGGAACTAAAGCGCCAATATGTAGCGCGTGGCTATTATGCCGCTGAAGTATTAACCACGGTGACGCCGCTCGAACGTAATCGGGTTTCGATTGTCTTTACGGTAGACGAGGGGCCGATTGCAAAAATTCGGCAAATCAATATTATGGGGAGTCATGTTTTCTCAGAAAAACAGCTACTCAGCGAGATGCAACTGTCTACGCCGAATTGGCTATCGTGGTACACCCACACTGATCAGTATTCCAAACAAAAATTGACGGCGGACTTAGAGTCTTTACGTTCTTTTTATCTTGATCGCGGCTATTTGGAATTTAAAATCGACTCGGCACAAGTTTCGATTACACCGAATAAGCGTGATATTTCTCTGACTATTAGTATTAAAGAAGGTGATCGCTTTACTGTTTCAGGCGTTAATTTATCTGGTGAACTATTGGGGAAAAAGGCTGAGTTAGAGGCTAAACTCTCCCTTAAAAAAGGCGATGTGTTTTCTGCTTCTGAATTAACCGCCTCGACCAAAGCGATTACGGATGTGCTGGGTGCTTATGGCTATGCTTTTGCAAGTGTCAACCCACAATCCAATATTGATCACGAAAAACGTCAAGTCGACCTGAATCTAGTCGTTGACCCAGGTAAACGGGTTTATATTCGCCGGATCAATATCCTCGGTAATCACCGTACACGTGATGAGGTTATTCGGCGGGAAATGCGCCAATCGGAAAGTGCCTGGTTTGACTCTGAAAGACTGAAACTATCCCGTGAACGCATAAACCGTACCGGATATTTCAGCGAGGTCAATCTGACAACGGAAGATGTGCCCAATACACCTGATCAAACGGATGTGAATATCAACGTTGTGGAAAGACCGACGGGTGCATTAAGTTTAAGTGCCGGTTATTCCACCACCGATAAAATTGTTTTAGCCGCAGGGATTCAACAAGAAAATGT
>JBIKXM010000230.1:0-3026 GCA_044355755.1 Burkholderiaceae bacterium
GGCTTTGATGGCAGGGGGACTCAGCGCGCTATATATGTACCCATCTACCCCTATAAGTCGATTCCCTCGAGACGAGGATCGCGCACAATTAAAAAATAATTTCCCTGTCAACTCAAGCGCAATATTTGTTGCTGTTCTAGCAGGCAGCTATTTGCTTCCATATATGGCGGATAAACTCGATAAATAGGCAACAAAAAACGATAGCAATGATGAATAGATGAAAATACTAAACTCGCGTATTGCTTCTAAAACCATCTGTGTATGAGGGTTTTATTAATCGTCGTGCAGAGGTCTTGTTATGCCAATTCCCGAATGTAGGATAGGTTAATATGAACGACCATGCTTATTCCTATACTCAAAAAACACTACCTGACCACAATTGCCGCCCTGCTTGCTATGATTGCAGGCGGTTATTCAGCTTATACTCGCTTGCCTTCTCTTAACCGTCAGCAACAGTTAATACAAGTAATCACACAATTGCCAACCTTACACGGTACAACCCTGAATCAAGATCAACTGTTGAATAAAGTACTGGTGATTAATTTCTGGGCCTCATGGTGTCCATCTTGTGTAGAGGAAATGCCAGACTTAATAGCGTTACAGCACACATTTCTTCATCAAAATGTGCAATTTATTGGCATCAGTATTGATTCTGTCGATAACGTCAAGCATTTTTCGCGAAAATATGCGATTAATTATCCTTTGTTGCTTGCTGAGTCGGACGGGCTTACACTAGCCAAAACATTTGGCAATACCGTGCAAGCGCTGCCTTTTACAGTAGTAATCAGTAGAGATGGTAATATTTTGCTTACACAAATAGGTAAGATACGTAAAAATGAAGTACATAACCTTCTACTCAGGCAAGACCTTTGATACTTGTTATTGTTTGCAGTATGGTGTTTTCTAGTTAAAGCTTACTTTAACGTGCCTTCTAAGTAATTCACTTATAATTTGGCTGCTTGATTATTTATTAGGTCGATTTTAATAAATTTCACCAAATTTCATTTTATTTTGTCTTATTGTTATCAATTTAATTTATTCCACTCAAAGAAATTTTGTACAGCAACCCATGACCTGTAACTATGACGACTCCATCTGTTTCTAAGATTCTTGTGCTGCACGGTCCGAATCTGAACTTACTTGGTCAACGTGAACCACACCTATATGGTTATCAAACTTTAGACCAAATTAATCGATTTTTGACTGAACAGGCCGTAAAAGCTGGCGTGCAGCTTACAGCCTTTCAAAGCAATCATGAGGGTGAATTAGTTGATCGTATCCAGCAAGCTCGGGTTGATGACGTTGATTTTATTGTGCTGAATCCAGCTGGATTCAGTCATACCAGTATCGTATTAAGAGATGCCTTACTCGCTACGGCTATCCCATTTATTGAAGTGCATCTAACTAATATCCATCGACGTGAATCTTTCCGTCAACACTCGTATTTTTCTGACATTGCAGTCGGTGTAATTTGTGGATTAGGTTGGCGCGGCTATAGTTTAGCGCTCGATTATGCCCTGCATCCTGCGACTAATACGAATATTTAAGACAGCTTTATACCAAGGAACCAAATATGGATTTACGCAAACTCAAAACTTTAATTGATCTCGTTGCTGAATCAAACATTGCTGAACTTGAAATTACCGAAGGGGAAGGCCATGTTCGCATCGTCAAATCAGTCCCTACGCCACCCGTTAGTGCACATCCGGCTCCAGTTACACATGTCATTGCACCAACACCTGCCACTGTACCGGTAACAGCTGAAGCTGCTGTTAGTCCGTCAGCGCCTGCACCTGAAATTGATGGGCACATTATTAAATCCCCAATGGTTGGTACCTTTTATCGCGCTCCCTCGCCAGGCGCAGCTGCTTTTGCCGATGTCGGTGATACCGTCAAAGAAGGTCAAACACTCTGTATTATCGAGGCAATGAAGTTATTGAACGAAATCGAATGTGATCGAGCTGGTACGGTTAAAGCTGTGCTGGTAGAAAATGGACAAGCTGTTGAATATGGACAGCCTCTATTTGTCATTAATTAGTCCGTTATATAACTTCTGCACAATTACCAGTCATTGGCGCAGAAGCTCCGCATCAAATTTTCTACTAAAACGCTATGTTTGAAAAAATCCTAATCGCCAATCGTGGTGAAATCGCTTTGCGTATCCAACGTGCCTGCCGCGAGCTAGGCATTAAAACTGTCGTAGTATTTTCAGAAGCTGATCGCGATGCAAAATATGTCAAGCTGGCTGATGAGGCGGTTTGTATTGGGCCGGCACCATCCGCGCAAAGTTATCTTAATATGCCCGCTATTATTTCTGCGGCTGAAGTGACGGATGCCCAAGCGATCCATCCTGGCTATGGTTTTTTATCCGAAAATGCTGATTTTGCTGAACGTGTTGAACAATCTGGATTCGTTTTCATTGGCCCAACTCCCGAAGCAATTCGTCTTATGGGCGATAAAGTGTCGGCCAAGCAAACTATGATAAAAGCAGGTGTTCCTTGTGTGCCAGGCTCAGAGGGCGCACTCCCTGAAAATCCGAAGGAGATTTTGGCGGCGGCACGTAAAGTCGGCTATCCCGTCATTATTAAAGCCGCTGGTGGCGGTGGTGGACGCGGTATGCGCGTGGTACACACAGAAGCCGCCTTACTTAATGCGGTCAATATGACACGTGAAGAAGCCGGCCGGGCCTTTGGGAATCCTGATGTGTATATGGAAAAATTCCTGGAAAACCCACGCCATATTGAGATTCAAGTACTCTCAGATAGTCACCGTCAAGCAGTCTGGCTGGGTGAGCGGGACTGCTCAATGCAGCGCCGTCATCAAAAAATTGTTGAGGAAGCTCCCGCACCACTGATTAGTCGTCGTCTTATCGAGCGCATCGGTGAGCGTTGCGCGGATGCTTGCAAGAAAATTAAATATCGAGGTGCGGGCACATTCGAGTTTCTCTATGAAAACGGCGAATTCTACTTTATTGAAATGAATACCCGTATTCAAGTTGAGCATCCAGTTACAGAGTTGATTACCGG
>JBIKXM010000231.1:0-3022 GCA_044355755.1 Burkholderiaceae bacterium
CCTTTACCCAACAAGTGGTGACTTTACGTGATGATTTATCTCGTTTAGAAAAGCGCATCGAGCAGCTGCATAAACGTCAAGCAAATGCAGCCACTATGCCCCTAAAGCCTCCAAAATAACCATTAAAACTCGAAGCATGCTACGTATATTGCGCCTCATTAAAATTATCCATATCGGATTACGTCTAGGTTTATTTGAATTACTACTGCCAGATGGCTGGTTACGCCGTTTCGTTAGTTTATGCACCAGCGCTTCCGCACGACAACATGGCCGTGGCACAAGAATACGTTTAGCTTTTGAGACACTCGGGCCCATTTTCGTAAAATTAGGCCAATTACTATCGACACGGCGTGATCTCTTTCCTGTAGATGTGGCAGACGAATTAGCCAAGCTCCAAGATCAAGTACCACCATTTGATGGTGCGATGGCCATGCAGCGTATTGAACGTGCTCTAGGCCAACCGATTGCACAAGTATTCACATCATTTCAGGTGCAACCGATTGCCAGCGCATCGATTGCTCAGGTGCACTTGGCACACTTAAAGGGCATACCGGAACAACCGCATACTGTAGATAGGCAAGTTGCCGTTAAAGTATTACGTCCAGGCATGCTAACCGCGATTGAACGTGATTTAGCCTTAATGCGCATGTTAGCTAGCTTGATTGAAAAACTATCACAAGATGGACGACGATTGAAATTACGCGCGGTGGTAGCAGAATTTGATACCTATTTGCATGATGAACTGGATTTATTACGTGAAGCTGCCAATGCGAGTCAACTGCGCCGCAATTTTGCAAAAGACCATACTCTGTTAGTACCAGAAGTCTTTTGGGATTGGTGCCGAAACGATGTCATGGTGATGGAATATATGCAAGGCGTGCCTGTTTCACGTATCAGCACATTAACTGCCGCAGGTGTTGATTTACCTAAACTGGCACGCACAGGGGTAGAAATTTTCTTTACACAAGTATTTCGTGATGGCTTTTTCCATGCAGATATGCACCCCGGCAACATTTTAGTCAGTGTGCAACCAGATAGCTTGGGACAATATATTGCTTTAGATTTTGGAATCATCGGCACACTCTCTGACTTCGATAAAAACTACTTAGCACAAAATTTTTTGGCGTTCTTTAATCGCGACTATCACCGCGTTGCCGCTTTGCATATTGAGTCAGGCTGGGCACCAGCACAGACCCGGGTAGAAGCTCTAGAAGGTGCTGTACGCACCGTCTGTGAACCCTACTTTGATCGACCATTGAAAGACATTTCTCTGGGGCTGGTACTGATGCGCTTATTTCAAACTTCGCGACGGTTCAATATCGAGATCCAGCCACAACTCGTTTTACTGCAAAAAACCTTGCTCAATATTGAGGGGCTGGGGCGGCAAATTGACCCTGAACTCGATTTATGGGATACGGCAAAACCATTTTTAGAGCGTTGGGTCAAACAACAACTTGGCTTGCGTGGGCTGGTTAAAAAACTTCAAAATGAAGCACCACATTGGGTCAACACCTTGCCCCAACTCCCTCGTTTAACAGCACATTTTTTACAACACAAAAATGATGAGGGTACAAATAAAATTTTATTGGAGCAGATAGTACGCTTACGCAGGCGTAACTATATTGTGCTAACCACCGTACTCATATTGAATACCGTTTTTGCTCTTACTTATTTTCTTTATCAAGCTTGACAAGGTTTCCCAATACAACCGTTAACAAGACTGCCAATAAACGGATTCGGAGTCGCTTCACGGGTTTGCTGCACAGCACTGAGGCTCAGAGTAATTGACAGACTTGGTCATCGCTCAACAGATACAACTCAGTTCTAACCAGCGAACAAATCAGATTGCTCTGTTTGAGGGTTGGCAAGCCAATCGAGCGCAAATTTCTGTAGACTTTCTGTCACATAACTAGAAGGCATAAATAATTCTTCATAGACATTGATCGGTAGCGTAATAGCAGATACGCCGAGCCTAGCGCAATCGACAAATTGTGCACTTGACCGAACAGCAGCTGCCATCATTTTGATGGCGTAATTTTGCATTTGAACAATCGCCTGCATGTCTGCTAAAGTGGACACTTGATTGCCTGGCAATCTGCCTAAATAGGCTGCCGCATAAGCAGCGCCCGCTATCGATGACAAAATAACTTGTTTCGCATCAAATATCGTTGTTGCTAACGTAGGAATACCATGCTGTTTTAATAGCGCGATTGCCTTGAATCCATCTTCAGAGGCAGGGATTTTCACAATAACCCGATTACTCAAAGCAAATAGACGGGTCGCTTGCTGAAGCATGCCCTCCAAGTTATTCGATGTAACCTGCGCTGCAACATAGCCAGGCTGTATCTCTAATAAATGCGTTAAAACCTGTTCAGGAGCATCCTTAGCCTGGCTAAGGATAGATGGATTTGTGGTGACTCCCGTTAATATACCCAAGCTGCTCGCATTTTTGATAGCCGAATAATCTATCGTATCTAACCATAGTTCCATATTTTTGTTTGGTTCCCTCTGACTGTAGCAATTTAAATTTAATCGCGCATCGATCGATATATTTTGATAAGGCGTCTATCAGATTAGATAAAGTTGTTTAGGTGGGTGATTTTACTAGGGGCTGTTGGCATCTTGAGATAAGAGATTGGAAAGGAGAAGGAAACTCGTAATATTGGAATTCTGACACAACAACAAAACGAGTTTGCAATGCCCCGATTACTGCTCAGTGATGAGCTATGGTCAAAGCTAAAAGAGATCATGCAACGAGCAAGATTCATTTGGCTGTTGATGCGTATGGTTTACTCATCAATTTTGATATTACAGGCGGTGAGGTCAATGACTGCAAAGCTTTGCCAGAACTCATTGCGAAACTCCCAGAAACTGACGTAGTTATTGCCGACAGGGGTTACGATAGCAAATAAATACGCGAACAGATTACATCAAAAGGAAGCCAAGTTGTGATTCCAAGAAAACGTAACTCAATCAAGGGCAATGGGGATTTAGATAGGGGACTGTATAAATATCGGCACTT
>JBIKXM010000232.1:0-3009 GCA_044355755.1 Burkholderiaceae bacterium
AATGATAAAGCGTTTCAATAGGTTTTTTTGACACTCAACAACAATATGATGGAACGGAAAGGGTAATACCCTTTCCTTTTTTTATAAGGGTTGGCAATGACTTACCAATTTGATTGGTCAGCTTTTTTAGCAACAGCGGGTGGCGAACAAACTTATCTGGATTGGTTATTCGCTGGATTTAAGATGACGCTGGTACTTGGGTTATCGTCATGGCTTATCGCATTGTTAATTGGCAGTTTATTGGGCATTGCACGCACTTTGCCGAATCGCTGGATTGCTGGGGCAGCAGGGTTGTATGTGGAAATATTCAGGAATATTCCCTTATTAGTGCAGTTGTTTATTTGGTTTTTTGTGGTACCGGAAATTTTGCCCGCCAAATTAGGCACGCTGGTTAAAGCATGGCCAGCTCTGATGCAGCAATTTATTGCAGCTTGGCTATGCCTAGGATTATTTACCGCCGCAAGAGTGTGCGAACAAGTGCGCTCAGGCTTAAATAGTATCCAACAGGGGCAGCAATATGCTGCACTTGCGATTGGTTTAACGTTAGCGCAAACGTACCGCTATGTACTGATTCCACGTGCGATACGCATTATTTTGCCGCCACTGACCTCCGAGTTCTTAAATATTTTCAAAAATTCCGCCGTGGCCTCGACAATCGGGTTGCTTGAGCTAGCCGCACAAGGTCGACAATTGGTTGATTATATGGCCCGACCGTATGAATCATTTATTGCGGTCACGCTGTTATATATGTTGATCAACATCAGTGTGATGCTATTGATGCGCTGGATAGAAAGCAAAATGCGTTTACCTGGCTATCTTGGGGAGCAATAAGCATGACATATCAGTTTGACTTTTCTACCTTACCGGATGCCCTACCTGCTTTAGGCCAGGGTATGTTGTTGTCATTGCATATTACCTTAGTCGCGGTTGTGGTCGGTATTGTCTGGGGGATTGTGTTGGCATTAATGCGTTTATCGCGCTTTAAAACCCTCGTTTGGTTTGCCGCTGGTTATGTCAATTTATTTCGCTCGGTCCCTTTAGTCATGGTACTGCTGTGGTTTTTCTTAATCGTGCCACAATTTTTACAAGCCTTATTTGAGCTCGAACCCTCGACAGATTTACGCCTTACTTCAGCATTGGTTGCCTTTTCGTTATTTGAGGCGGCGTATTATTCCGAGATTATTCGCGCGGGTATCCAAAGTGTCTCGAAGGGACAGCTTGCCGCCGCTTATGCATTAGGCTTAAGCTATTTACAGGCGATGCGTTTAATAATTTTGCCGCAGGCTTTACGCAATATGGTACCGCTGCTCTTAACCCAAGGCATTATCTTATTTCAAGATACGTCGCTGGTGTATGTCAGCGCCTTGTCTGATTTTTTTGGTACCGCCTATTCCGTCGGCGAACGTGACGGCCATTTAGTTGAGCTACTATTATTTGCCGGGCTGGTGTATTTCATTATCTGCTTTAGCGCATCATTATTAGTTAAATGGTTACAAAGAACAAGAAAGGTAGTTAAATGATTTCCTTAAAGCAAGTGTCTAAATGGTACGGTAGTTTTAGAGTATTAGATAATTGCAGTGCAATGATTAATAAAGGTGAAGTGGTCGTTGTCTGCGGCCCTTCGGGCTCGGGAAAATCAACATTGATTAAAACGATCAATGGCCTCGAACCTTTTCAACAGGGTGAAATTATCGTTGATGGCATTTCAGTAGGCGACCGTAAAACGAACTTACCTCAATTACGTGCGCGTGTTGGTATGGTATTCCAACATTTTGAATTATTTCCTCATTTGTCGATTCGTGCCAACTTAACCTTGGCACAAACTAAGGTACTACGCCGCAGTGAAGAACAAGCCCAGATGTATGCGATGCGTTATTTAGATCGTGTCGGCTTAACAGCGCATGCTGACAAATACCCTGGTGCCTTATCCGGTGGGCAACAGCAGCGAGTGGCGATTGCACGTGCTTTAGCAATGGATCCGATTTGCATGTTATTTGATGAACCGACCTCCGCACTCGACCCAGAGATGGTCAATGAAGTATTAGATGTGATGGTTGAGCTGGCACAAGAGGGAATGACCATGATGTGTGTCACCCATGAAATGGGATTTGCCCGTAAAGTCGCACATCGTGTGATATTTATGGACAATGGCGCGATTCTCGAAGACTGCTCTACCGAGAATTTTTTTGGTGATATGCAACAACGTAGTGAACGTGCACGTATCTTTTTATCTAAGGTCTTACATAGTTGACTCCCGTTTCAGCTCAAAAGTAGAACGCGATAGCCCGCAAGCAACGACGACACCGTACAATCTGGGTAACATCATGCCAGAGAACTGGGCAGTGGAGCGAATCCTCATAAGCCGCTGCGACTGCATCACTTCTTTGGCTCGGATGTTCCTGCGGATAACTGCCGAGAGGATCGCAGACGTCAGCGCAGCAAACGTTAAGCAACGGTCTTGTTGTGTACTATTTGCGTCGGCACGCCGTGCCAGGACAGTTTTACATAAGTCCTGAAAGTGTTATGAATGAAATGGAATTGGAAACAAAATGAGTGTGACGCTGACTTTAACTCGCCCAGACGATTGTCATCTGCATTTGCGTGATGGGGCGATTTTGGCACAAGTATTACCCGATACGGCTCGTCAATTTGCACGCGCCGTGGTCATGCCTAATCTGAAGCCACCACTAACGACTACCGCTGCGATACACGCTTATTATCAGCGCATCTTAGCCGCACGCCCTGTAGCGAGCGATTTTACGCCGTTGATGACGCTCTATCTGACTGATAATACGACTGCTGATGAAATACAACGGGCCCAAGACAGTGGCATAGTTATCGGTGTCAAACTCTATCCGGCTGGAGCGACAACGCATTCTGACGCTGGCGTCACCAATTTATCTAAATGCAGTAAAGCATTAGAAAAAATGCAGCAGATCGGTTTACCCCTGTTAATACATGGCGAGGTAACGGATACCACGATCGATATTTTTGATCGTGAAAAAATTT
>JBIKXM010000281.1:0-3008 GCA_044355755.1 Burkholderiaceae bacterium
TACCCGTGACGGTGCCAGTAATCGCACCCGTACTGGTATTGAGACTTAGTCCATTGGCCAGCGCCGGGCTGATGCTGTAGGTATAAGGAGTCAAGCCTCCGCTACCCGTCACCGGCGTAAAGTTGGCAGTATCACCCGTGGCTCGAGTTTGTGACGCAATCGCTTGGGTTGCGGTAAGCCCATTGATCGTCAAGCTAAACGTTTTGCTCGACGTATGTGCCGTCGGGGTCGCGCTATCGGTCACGGTCACAGTATAGGTGGTCGCACTTAAGGTACCCGTCACCGTCGTACCGGTGATCGTACCGGTCGCGGTGTTTAGACTTAAGCCATTCGCCAACGCTGGACTGATGCTGTAGCTTAAGGTACCCACGCCACCACTAGCGGTGACCGGCGTAAAGTTAACGCTGGTTTGACCGGTCGTCAACGTTTTGCTGGCGATCGCTTGGGTGGTGCTTAAGGCGTTGTTGATGGTTAAGCTAAAGGTGTTGCTTGCCGTCACGTTATTCGCATCGGTCACAGTCACAGTATAGGTGGTCGCACTTAAGGTACCAGTGACGGTACCGCTAATCGCACCGGTCGCCGTGTTAAGGCTTAAGCCATTACTTAACGCCGGACTGATACTATAGGTATAGGGAGTCAAGCCTCCACTGCCGGTCACTGGCGTAAAGTTGGCATTATCACCCGTGGCTTGAGTTTGGGATGCGATGACTTGGATCGCACTTAAGGGGCCCGGCACAGCGCTTTGCGCCACCGCGGTTATGGTGTTACCGGTTTTAGCTGGGCTCGCATTGTTTTTGGCTTGGATGGAAACTTCGAGTATATGGCCGACATCACTCGCTTGGATGGTATAGGCTGGTACGGTACCACTGGTGTTGATCGATGAGCCTGATGGGGCAAGCACTGCGGTGGTGCCTTGATTACCCCAAGCATAAGTGGTTTTGTCGGTCGGGTTGCCATTGTTCGCATTAAAGGTGTAGTGCGCTTGCAAGGTTTGGCCTATGGCGATAGTACCTGTCAGGCTTAAATTGCTGACTATCGGTGGCGCATTGTCATCGATAATGGTCCCACCACCTCCTCCTCCGCCTGTATCATTAGTCCCTCCTCCTCCACTGCCATCGGTGGCTAGGGTCAGGGTGTTACCTGTTTTGGCTGGCACGGCCGCATTTTTGGCTTGCAGCGACAGTTCGAGTATTTGTCCCGCATCGCTTTGTTTGATGGTGTAGTTCGGTACGCTGCCGCTGCTGTGGATGCTCGCACCACTCGCGACTTGGGCCGCGGTATGGCCTTTGGTTCCCCACACGTAGGTGGTTTTGTCGATGCCGTTGCCGCCATTGGCATGGTATTGGTAGATGGCACTTAATGCTTGGCCTACGCTAAGTTGTCCGCTGAGTACAAGGTTGTTGATGCTCGGCGCGATGCTACCATCGTAGATGATGCCGCCTTGGTCCAGCCCCAGGCTGTCTGTCGCAACGGTCAGCGTGTTACCTTTTTTATTCAGTGAGTTGCGTGCTTGGACAGAAACTTCAAGGATGGTACCCACATCGGATGAAAGCAGGGTTCTCGCAGGCACTTGTCCGCTTTGACTGATGATTTGGCTGCTTGTATTGATTTGCGCCGCTGTCGTCCCTTTCACACCCCACAGGTAAGCTGACGCATCACTCCCTCCTGATTCTGACGTATCGCTATATTGATAGCTAGCGCGAATGCTTTGTCCTACCGCAAGACTGTTCACATTCAGTTGCAAGTTGGCAATCGATACCCCAGCTAATTGAATATGGATGTCTTTGATCGTGGTGATACTACGCGCTAATTGTGCACTCACGCCCACGCTAATTAATAATAAGCCTGTCAAACTTAGGTACAGTGCCTGTTTAACCCACTGCTTATTTTGACACCGCTTAATAAAATGAAAATAGCTGTTTTTCAGAAACGTAACAAGACTACCTAATTTATTTTTTTTCATAGTGCTTTTTTAAAGGTTAGCCGGCAAGCGCCTTGAATGTGACAATGTAGACGTTACCGCTCGTCCCATCTTGTACTCGTACGGTATAGTTATCGGTAGTCGCAGGTTTAGGTAGGTTTTGTGCAAACACAACCAGTTGATTACCCTCTACGCCAAATTGCAACGCAATGTTATTCACCGGTTGCCCGTTAACTTGCGCCGTCACTATCGAACTTAACCCTTGGGTCACGGGAATGTAGATGTTGCCTTCTGGACTAATGTTGGCATTGCTCGGTAAGGTCGCTTTTTCTACGCGGATTTGTTTAACCGCCGTCGGGTCAACTTTGACCATGAAGTTGGTTGGAAGTTGGACTGGACGTAAGATCGCTTCTTGTAAAAGTTGTGCGCTATTAATTTTGCTTTCTCTGGCTGCATGCCCAATGGGGCGCATCTTAATAGCAATCGGATCGTTGTCTATTTGCTTAGCTTTGTTAAATAACGCCAGTAGGTCTAAGTTAACTCTTACCCCATATTGGTTTTCTAAACCGTTTTGCCCTTGACTGTAAAAACCAGACAAACCCATCGCCCCACGTTGCCAACCCAGCTCCACCCGGTTTTCTATGACCCCTAGTTTATAGCTTAGATTGACAACGCTCTGTTGATCTAATTGATAGTCAACTCGCGCATCAGCATACCATTTCTGATGGCTCTCAGCACTGCCATCACTATACGGAAATCGTAACCATTCCCGCCCTAAAGAACCTCTCAATACCCAATTTAAATAGGTCCCCGCGGCATACTGAAAATCCAATGCCGCGCCAAATAGTCGCCCTTCTGATAATTGACGCGCATCTCTGGTAATTAAAAAATAGTCCGGCGTATCATCTATGTAATTGAGCTCATTGAATTGACTATGATTTTTACTTTTACCTCCCCAGCTAGATACCCCCAGGCTTTGTAAGCCTAAATCTAATTTACCGGTATCTAACCAATCAACTGAACCATAGTAAGCTAATTGACTCAGGCGAGCGGTCTCACTACTACGAAAGAAGTTAAATTGTTGACG
>JBIKXM010000014.1:0-10055 GCA_044355755.1 Burkholderiaceae bacterium
CATACTGGCTTGTGCTTATCAGGTAGTCTGTATACAGTTCTAAGTCTTCTTTTTTCATCGTTACAAAATAGCAGATTTCAGTGCTCCTGCGTAACATCAGTTAGGATTTACAAATAATTATTCGAGCTAACTAGTTCTTGAGCCAAAAATGTATGCAGGCGCATGACTAGCAAGGTTTTAGAAAAATCCTATCGTTGTTGCACTGAAGTGCATTGCCTTAATTCAATGAGGTTAATTTATCTAATGAGCGGCCGGCTTGGCTGGCCAGTTTTGTCACCATGGCTACACGAAACATGGCATTTGATACTTCCATGGTGTGCGCAACTAATTTGACTGGATCAGGTTTTTTAGCCAGCTCTAAGCCTTTACGCTCTATTTGGCTAAAATCTGTAGAGATTTTTTGCAAAGTGTTTTCTACACCTGGCAAGAGCGGTTTAACCGGTTCATTCGCCGGTGTCGCTAAGATTTGGTTAAACCAATTGGCATCACCACTACGATCTGTTGTTGGATGTACCCCAGATGATAAATTGGAGTCTATTTTTTGGATACCCAATGTTTGAGAAACAATAGGCTTACTCAATTCTATTG
Source organism: Burkholderiaceae bacterium (assembly GCA_044355755.1). Taxonomy (GTDB): domain Bacteria; phylum Pseudomonadota; class Gammaproteobacteria; order Burkholderiales; family Burkholderiaceae; genus JADYYQ01. The sequence goes on from JBIKXM010000014.1 coordinate 589, forward strand.
TCATGGACTTCCCCTTATTTTTAAACTTACCTGATAGGTAGGTGTAAAAATCTACGTGCGAGTTCGCTTGCTCGAATCCTTTTTCCGAGAATTGATGATAGGGGCTACGCCAAATATCTGGTTGTGCGCCAGCGCTGAGTAAGGTCTTCTGCTGTGCTATTACCTAGGCACTAGGTCGCGCCAGCGTGGCTCAGGCATGCAACAAGGCATAGTGGATACAGTCTGGTTTAAGTGCTGTGCGTGATGAGGCAAATGTTTTTACTCTTTCGATCTAAGCAGTTTGTGTGTTACGGCAGCGTGCCAGGGCTAGTAATAGTTTGTCTAGCGCATATTCAAGATCTTCTGTTGTGGTAAAGCGCCCAACACTCAAGCGTAAGCTGCCATTTATCAGCGCTGGTGCGACCCCCATCGCGCGTAACACATGTGAGCCCTCTTGAGCGCCACTGCTACAAGCAGATACAGTCGAAATTGCAATATCATTTAAATTTTGCAATAGTGCTTGGTTATCTATTGCCGGGAACGATAAATTTAAGCAGTGCGGTAAGCTCTGGCTAATGGGGGTGTTGCAAAAATAGTCTATTTTGTTATCTAGTGCTTGGATAATCAGGTTGCGCAGTTCAAATAAACGTTGTGGTTCAGTAGCATATCCTTGGCTGATGTAGTTGAGTGCGGCCTGTATGCCAATAATCCCAGGTACATTAAGTGTCCCACTGCGTATGCCTTTTTCCTGCCCCCCACCATCTACTTCACTTTGTATGCCATGCTTGGCTAAGAGTTCTGAAGCAATATAAAGGACTCCTATGCCTTTGGGACCATAAATTTTATGTCCTGAAAAAGTGAGTAGGTGAATGCCCCATGTTGCCGGTGTAATCGCTAAATGCCCTATGCTTTGGGTTACATCACAATGCAGAAAAATACCTTTGTTTTTTGCGATTTCACCAATCGCTTGGATGGGCTGTAAGACCCCTGTTTCATTGTTACCATACATGACTGAAATGAGTACGGTATTAGCTTGTATGGCATTTTCTAGTTCGCCCAAATCGATCAAGCCTTGATTGTCGACAGGCAGCACGGTTAACTCAAAACCGTCTTGTGCTAAGCGATAACAAGTGTTTAGGACGCTTTTGTGCTCTGTAGCAACGGTAATAATATGGCCTTTTTGATGGGATTTTAAAAGGCCTTTGATTGCTAAGTTATTGGCCTCGGTCGCGCCACTGGTAAAGATCAGATTTTGGGGCTGCACTTGTAACTGTGCTGCAATTGCGCGACGCGCTTTCATGACGGCTATGTCTGCTTCGATACCTTTACGATGCAAACTACCCGGATTACCAAATTGTTCAGTAAAAAAGGGTAGCATCGCGGTTACGACACGCGGATCAGTAGGCGTGGTTGCTTGATAATCAAGGTAAACAAATTTTTCCATATTTACTCAATTCATCATAAATAGAACTTACGCAAAATCGCCCCAATGGTTTACAAAACACAAGCTAATCGTAATAAGCCATCCCAAATATCGCTCGGAACATTGTCGACGGGTAGTCCTTTTGCTTGACGATCTAATTGTGCGGCAAATTTTAATGCTTTATGTAATTTCTCGGGTGGGGTACGCATTAGTGCAGCGATAGATTGCCCTTGTTGCACAGCTTGGTGCAATTTACACAGTAGTCGAATTTCCTCGGTGATGACCCAGAGCACCAGAATTACCGCGGTACCCTCTCCGCGCAAGCCATCGAGCGTGCGTAATATTTTCTCGGTGTTACGTTCGAGCATGGCCTGCGGCAATTTAAATACATCATAGCGTGCCACATTAAGTACCGCAGCTTGGATCTGCTCTAAATTTAATGCGCCTTTTGGATAAAGCAGGGCTATTTTTTGAATCTCTTGATGGGCCGCGAGCAAATTGCCTTCTACGTGGTTGAGAAAAAACTGTAATGCTTGTTCACCGTCGGTTCCGCTAGCAAAAAAATATCCTTGTGCCGCTAAACGTTGTACTAACCATTGAGATAAACGTGCACCCTCGATTTTATCTATTTTGATGGTCACGCCATGTTCCTCTAAGGCACTAAACCATGCTGTTTTTTGGGTTGCACTATCAAGTCGTGGCAAAGTGATGAGGGTCAGGGTATGCTCCTGCTGTGCTGCCTGTAAGGTGACATAGTCTTTTAAGGCTTGCCCACCCTCTTTACCTAGTTTTCCATGTGGAATGCGTAACTCAATCAGTTGTCGCTCATCAAACAGAGACCTCGATTGCGCACAGGCAAACAAGCTGTCCCACGAAAAATTTTGCTCTACGGTGATAATGTTACGCTGCTGGTAACCCTGCTCATAGGCTACTTTACGCAGTGCATCGCTGCTTTCATTAACCAACAATAATTCATCACCATGTAATGTATACAGCGGTGCGAGTTGCCCGCTACGCAAATGGCTGTCTAGATTTTCTGGCTTGATTTGCATAGCGTGGCATATGGCCTATGGCGTTGGTTGTAGTGGTGCTAACTGTGACGGGTCAGCGGTTTGTATCGGTGTTAAGGTTTTGATTGCGGCCAAACGACGCACGATCTGTTGTGCCATATCTTCGTCCATGCTTTGATAAAGTTTGGCCTGCTCTACTTCTTTGGCTAATACTGCTGCTGCGTTATAGGTCAAGTCACGTGACAAGGTTAATTCTGTCGGTGCAATTAAAAATTGTTGCTGATGATTACGCAAGCTAAACCGAATTTGTTGCACTAAGCGATATTCCAGTACTTGTCCTTGGCGGTTGAGCGAGATAACCTGCTGTTCACGTGTGCTAGAGAGTATTTGTAAGATTGCATCTGCTTCGTTCAAGTTGCTGACAACTTGTGTTGCAGGATTAAAGTGCACACTTCTTTTGACTTCAAGGGTTAAAGTCGACTTAGGATCAGCCTGAATATATAAACGCTGAAAGGCAAAAGTCTCCGCGCCGCGTAGTTTAAAACCACATCCCGTGAGCAGTAATGTGGGCAATAGGCATAGATAAATTAGGTATTTTGACAACATACAATCATTTAAGAATAAGCAATCACAATATTGACCAAACGGTTTGGTACGATGATGGTTTTGCGTACCGTCGCCGTGGGCGAGAGATGTTTTTGGACAACCGCTGATGCTAAAACCAATGTTTCAATTGTCTGCTGATCTGCGGCGCTCGGTACGGCTACTGTGCCACGCAATTTACCATTGATTTGCACCGCTAATTCAATCTCATTCTGTTGCAAAGCCTGCGTATCTATTTTCGGCCAAGGGGCATCGAGTAAGTTACCGAATTGAGATTCGTAATTTAAAGTTTGCCAAAGTGTATAGGTAATATGTGGCACGATCGGGTAAAGGACGCGTAATAAGATACTCAGACATTCGCGGCGTATACCAGTGCAGACTGTTTTATTACTTTCCAGGGCATTTAACATTTTCATCGCAGCTGAGACAACGGTGTTGTACTGAACCCGCTGCATATCAAAATCAGCTTGTTTGAGCGCACCATAAATTTCTCTACGTAAATTTTGCTCTTCCTTTGTTAGTGTCGCTAGATCAAGTTGCTCAATCTGTCGCAGCTCATCAGCATATTGGTAGGCGAATTGCCACAGACGACGTAAAAAACGTGCAGCACCCTCGACGCCAGCATCTGACCACTCAAGCTGCTGTTCTGGCGGGGCTGCAAACATTACAAATAGACGAGCCGTGTCTGCACCATACTGGTCGATTAAAGCCTGTGGATCAATGCCGTTATTTTTGGACTTGGACATTTTTTCCACGCCCCCAATGATCACAGGCTGCCCATCTTGTTTTAATGTCGCCTGTTGTGGTCGTCCCCGTGCATCGAGTTGTAGCATTACTTCTGCGGGGTTAATCCATTCTTTTTTACCATCAGGTAAGTCACGATAATAGGTTTCATTGAGCACCATGCCCTGTGTCAATAATTTGCTAAATGGCTCATCAAATTTAATCAGGTCAAGGTCACGCATCACTTTGGTCCAGAAGCGTGCATACAATAAATGCAGAATGGCATGTTCAATGCCGCCGATGTATTGATCCATCGGCATCCAATAATCGGTACGCTGATCAATCATGGTTGCCGCATCTGGACAGGTATAACGCAAGTAATACCAGCAAGAATCAATAAAAGTATCCATCGTGTCAGTTTCACGCCGTGCCGCAGTGCCACATGTTGGGCAAGTGCAGTTGACAAAATCGGTACGTTTGTTGAGTGGATTGCCGGTGCCATCAGGGACACAATCTTCTGGTAGTACAACTGGCAAATCTTGTTCTGGTACCGGCACTTCGCCACATTTTGGACAATGAATAATGGGTATTGGTGTTCCCCAATAGCGCTGCCGTGAAATGCCCCAGTCACGTAAACGATAGGTGGTTTTTTTCTCACCTAAGTTTTTCTTCTTTAAATCGACCGCAATTGCATGGATAGCCTCAAGATGGTTCAGACCATCATAAGGCCCACTATTAATTAACTTACCTTGTGACTTATCGGCGTAGACATCGCACCAAGTGTCCGTGGAAAAATCAGTCCCTGGAAAGGCGATTACTTGCTTGATGGGTAAGTTATATTTTTTCGCGAACGCAAACTCACGCTCGTCATGTGCGGGTACGCCCATCACAGCGCCATCGCCATAATGCATCAAGACATAATTCCCTACCCAAACAGGTATTTGCTCGCCAGTTAAGGGGTGGTTAACATATAAGCCTGTGAACATGCCTTCTTTTTCCATAGTTGCCATGTCTGCTTCCATCACGCTGCCTTGCTTACAGCGTTCGATAAAGGCTTGTAACTCAGGATGATCACAGGCGGCTTGATGGGCTAAGGGGTGTTCGGGCGCCACTGCACAAAAGGTGACTCCCATCAGAGTGTCTGCACGTGTGGTAAATACATACAGCAAGCCATCTTGGATCAGTTGACCCGCTTTGTCTTTGATTTGATGAGGGAAAGCAAAGCGCACGCCTTCACTTTTACCTATCCAATTTTGCTGCATTAACTTAACACGCTCAGGCCAAGCTAATGATTCCAAGCTTGCCAACAGTTCTTCTGCATAGCGGGTGATATTCAGATAATACATCGGCACTTCACGTTTTTCGATTACTGCCCCGGAACGCCAGCCACAACCGTTAATCACTTGCTCATTAGCCAATACCGTTTGATCAACTGGATCCCAATTGACGGTACCTGTTTTTCGGTAAGCAATGCCCGCTGCTCGCATTTTTAAGAATAGCCATTGATTCCATTTGTAATAACTCGGATCGCAGGTCGCCAGCTCACGTGACCAATCAATGGCGAAGCCCATCGATTGCAATTGCTTTTTCATATAAGCAATGTTTTCATAGGTCCAGACCGCAGGGGCAACCTGACGACTAAGCGCGGCGTTTTCTGCCGGCATGCCAAAGGCATCCCAACCCATAGGCATTAATACGTTATAACCTTGCATCCGTAGATAGCGTGACATCACGTCATTAATGGTGTAATTACGCACATGCCCCATGTGTAATTTGCCGGAGGGGTAGGGCAGCATAGAACAAGCATAGTATTTGGAACGGGCTTGCCCTTCTGTGTTCGTTGCATCTTCGGATACGGTGTAAACATGATGCTGTTGCCAATGTTCTTGTGCCGCTGCTTCAATTGCAGCAGGTTGGTATTTATCTTGCATAATTTGAACTGATACGTTTATTAGAAATATATGCTGAAACCGCGCTAATGACTTGATATCCACTTGTCATACTGGCGGATACTGTTCGTATAGGTATGCTATTTAGAACAGCTTTGCATACATTCTGATTGATAAAATTTAGCGTAAATTAAGTACATCTTGCATATCGAACAGTCCCTTAGGTTGCTGCTGCAAGAAGCGTGCTGCCTGGATTGCCCCCTGGGCGTAAGACTGGCGGCTGGTTGACTTGTGACTGATCTCGATACGCTCACCTAACCCAGCGAAAAATACCGTATGCTCGCCAATAATATCGCCGCCACGCATACTGGAAAAACCTATGGTTCGTTGCTGACGTTCGCCAGTGTGTCCCAAGCGAGCATAAGTCGCACATTGGTCTAACCGGCTATCAAAGGCTGCTTGCGCCAACATTTCACCCATCTGTAAAGCTGTACCCGATGGGGCATCTACTTTATGGCGATGATGTGCTTCAAAAATTTCTATATCGTAGCGATCTTTCAAAATTTGCCCTGCTAGTTCTAATAACTTCAATGTTAAATTCACACCGACGCTGGTATTAGGTGCCAGCACAATCGCCAGGTGTTCACTGATTTGTTGTAATGTTTTTTTTTGTGTATTGTCAAAGCCAGTGGTGCCAATCACCAATTTAACGCCTTGTTGTTGGGCAACGGTGGCATATTTCAGGCTGGCATCTGGGCGCGTAAAGTCAATCAGGCAATCCGCTTGTGCTAAGGCTTCGTTAATATTTGCTGTGACGATGACGTTCGTTTTCCGGCCGAGGGGAGCCCCGGCATCTTGGCCTAACATCGGGCTAGTTTCTCTGGAAAGGGCCCCAACCAGTTGCATATCCTCGGTATTCAATACAGTCTCAAGGAGCATGCGCCCCATACGTCCCGCGATACCAGCAACGGCTATTTTCATACCTATTCCTCTACAACGGTTTTATTTCCTCTGAGTATCGTCTTTGGCCGCTTTTTTCTCGGGTTTACGCAAGCCATCAATTTCAGCAATCAATTCGTATTCCGAAGGCAATTCATCTCCGCCAAATTTCACCAACTGATCACCCTCAAAATATACAGTGTAGCGCCGTTCATGTACGATAACGGAGTCACCACGTTTAAAGGTAAAAACATAATCCCAACGATCTGCGTGGAAAATATCAGTTAATAAAGGGGTACCTAATAAAAAACGTACCTGTTCTCGGCTCATCCCGGCTTTAAGTTGAGCGACTGCTTCGCGTGAAATAAAATTGCCCTGCACCACAGAGACTCGATATGGTGTTAATAGACGCAATATACGATGACTCGCACCATCATAGGCACTACAAGCAGCAAATAAAACGCTGCTAATGAGCACGGCTAATAATTTAATAGAGATAATAGAGGACTTGAAAAAATTCATATTGTGTTTTAATTGATCGCAAACGCTGACGGCTAATTATTTTACTTTACTTGTTTATGACTAATCCTGCTGAATTAAAGAATCTTGGTTTAAAGGCTACCACGCCCAGAATGAAAATTTTGGAAATTTTCCAAACCAATCGACAGCGTCACTTAAGTGCTGAAGATATCTATCGCATTCTATTATCAGAGCACTTAGATATTGGACTTGCGACAGTCTACCGTGTTTTGACCCAATTTGAACAAGCGGGGCTCTTAGTTCGCAACAATTTTGAGTCAGGCAAGGCAATTTTTGAGTTAAATGAAGGCTCACACCATGATCATCTAGTATGCTTGGCTTGTGGCCAGGTTGAAGAATTTTTTGATGCGGCGATTGAAAATCGTCAGCAAGCTATTGCCAAAGCACGTGGGTTTAAATTACAAAATCATGCGCTTGCTTTATATGGTATTTGTGAACTCTGTTTGAAAAAACAGAAATAGTTTTGTTAACTTATGTTGCAAAAATCCTTCCACTCACAATTCCTGTCGCCTTTTAAATCCTTCTAAGCTATCCTTTGAGCCCGATTTAGGAAATGTTGCAAGATGAAAATTGACTTACCGAGTGATAGCTTGATGACCGTTCAGATCAGCTTCGTAATGTTGATTCAATAGAGGTAAGTCGAAGGGCTATTTGTTCTATCGTTCTACAAAATATATATGTAGCGCTATGATGAGACGCCAGCGCAAACTGTCATGAGCGATCAAAAGATACACATAAATCTTACGCAAAAATACTCTGACGGTTTTGTGCCTCTTAGTCGTACTATTTATGTAGGGTTTTCGTCGGCACGCTGTGCCAGGACAATTTTGCGTAAGTTCTAAAGCTGTATGAACCAAGCACGGAATGTCGTGCGATGTCGTTTGCATGCCGATGGTGCTGCTCGATTTTGTCAGTCGAGCTTGGAGCCGAGATGTGAGGTTGAGGTACGGCACTATCTCGTTTCGTTGTGTCGTCGGTTGCATAGGTGCGTTTGTCAGGGTTTTTTGGGGAGAGGATTAATATGGTGCATCAAGCTTTTTTGAAATTATTGGGCCGAGCACGGTTTGGTGATGTTAAGGCTCAATTGTTGGTAGGTAAGATTTTTCTTAATGGTGGATACGGTCAAGGTCCTAATCCAAGAATTGCTTTCTTATGGTTAAGCCGAGCGGCTAAAAAAAATAATATAGAAGCACAAATGTTGATTGGTAGTGTGTTTCCCCCCTCATTTGCGCAGCAATTGACGACAGTTAGCTTTTTACGTGTATGTTATCAAGCGGCGGCAGATGCTGGTGTGGAACAAGCGAAAGTATGGTTACATCTACTATCTTCGACGAAAAAAGTACATCAAATGTTGCCTGCATACTTTACGGCATTTAAACAGGTCTATGAGCAAGCGCTTGTAAAGAGAGTCGCGTCAACTATTTCGGCTCAATTAGCTGCTTATCATATCTAATGTGCAACGGTCTTCTCTAAGCAGCAAAATGTCTGTTAAGTGATGACTTGTGATGATCAATATAGAGCGGTGCACTATAGAGATTGGCTGAACTAAAGAATTTTTTTATTTTCTTGATAGAGATAAATTAAATCAACGATATTCTTTGCCTTTGTTTTTTTAAGGATCCTATTTTTGTAGGTGCTGACGGTTTTTGCATCAATAAATAGTTTTTCAGCAATTGCCTTATTTTGCATCCCTTTGACTAAGTAGCTTAGAATGGTGATTTCTCGATTAGATAATAGCGCCATCGGGTTCTGCTGAGGTTGATCATCGGTGTGATGTACACCAACAGGAAAACAATCAATGCCATTCAGGATAGAGCGGGATACCGACTCAATCATTTCTAATCCACACGCTTTACTAATAAAGCCGTTAGCGCCGGCTTTTTTGGCTCGGCTGGCATAAATGTGCTCGTCTAGCCCCGAGTACACCAGATATTTTGAATGTATATTCGACATCGAAAAATGTCGAATGAGATTCAGTCCATCGACTCCGGATAAATTCAAATCCAATATAACGAGTGCAGGGCGATACTTTTTTGCTTTATCTAAGGCATCGTGTCCATCCCCGGCTTCAATAATCTGGCCGATCATTTCTAGCCGGGATAAGACACTGCGAACAGCCATACGGATAGCTGGATGATCATCAACAATCAATGCTGCACGCTGCTCAGTCTCCAGCTTGGGCGCAGGATAAAAACGTACAGAGGAAGAAGGCGTAGACTTAAAAAACATACTGCGATTGTATGCGCCACAAAACTTGTTTGCTAGGGTTAAGTCGCCTTATCCGTGTCTGTCATCAAAATTTGACAATTAAATTAATGATAAAAATGAGTTTCCTTAGATTCAAGTACGAAGTGCAACGGC
>JBIKXM010000233.1:0-2989 GCA_044355755.1 Burkholderiaceae bacterium
CTTAATGCAATATGGGAAATATAAAGAATTACCCGATGCATAGCGAGCTTATGCTTGCTCAAGCGACTGCCCTGCTGCACAACAAGAAACACCAAGTTCCAGGGGCGCCCAGCGCAGAAAGCAGCGATAGTAGGGCATAGATAATATGTTCTCATCACGAATCGTCAGAGCGTACTCCTCGTAGCTTGTTTTGTTTTCACTGATATTGTTGATGCTGCAAGTCAAAGTGTGTCGTGCTCGAATTCAAGGCAAACGAAGACTGTTTCATTACTACCGTGAGCAGTCTAAAGACTAGGCATCGAGCACGCAGCGACCAAGCCATATCAAGTAGATCGGCGCTGGAGCGAGTACGACGTAACGTCGCATTTAGTTCCGGCATAGCTTCGCTACACGAAGTTGACCTATACGGAAACATACGTTTTGGGCTGCGTGCTAAGTTATGCAATGGTGTTAAACCTTAGGATTTCATCGTGTCTCAATCGACTTCAGCCCTTATCGAAACAAAGATCGCACATGCCTTGTGTGCTGAACCTGACAGCGTGCCAAACAAAATTGCGGTTGCTTTTAGTGGTGGTCTGGACTCAATGGTTCTGCTCCATGCATTGAGTCGATGTATGTCGGCTGATCACAACTTTCAAACCATCAAATGCTATGCACTGCATATCCATCATGGTCTTAGTGCACATGCTGATCAATGGTTGGCGTTCTGTGAAACCGCAGCACGGGCACGTAACTTTATTTTTGTAGGGCACCGGGTGCAGTTGAACAATATTGCCGATCATGGGGTTGAGCAAGCCGCACGCCAAGCCCGTTATACTGCATTACAAGCATTATGTGAGCACTATGACATTACTACGTTGCTAGCGGCACATCATCAAGATGACCAAGCCGAGACCATATTGCTACAGTTGCTGCGCGGCTCGGGTGTTGCTGGATTAGCTGCAATGCCCACAAAAATATTACTCGCAAATCAATCTACAGCATTGATACGGCCCTTATTACCCTTATCGCGACAACAATTGGCGGAATATGCACAATGGCATCAGCTGCCTTATATCGAGGATGAGTCAAATCATGATCAACGCTATGCCCGCAACGCAATCAGGCATGAAGTATTACCTAAATTAGAAAAAATTCGGGCTGGCTGTCGTGCGAGTTTAGCGCGTAGCGCAAGCCTATTAGCAGAAGCACAAACGATACTCGACGAAGTAGCTCAAGCAGATTTAAGCCAACACCAAGAAGCAGCAGATTGCACCAAGGGTCTAGCATTGCCCCCTATTCCCAATAAACTGATTTGTCAGCATTTGCGGCAGTTAAGTTCGGCACGCAGCGCCAATTTAGTGCGTTATTGGTTAACCAACCAAGGATTACGGGCGCCGAGTCGCGCACGTTTAAACGAAATGCTGAAGCAATTTCTTGGTGCGGATAAAGATACACGAGCAAAGATTCAGCATGATGGTCATACTTTGCATCTATGGCGTGAACAAATCTGGCTGGAACCACAGTACCCAGCAATATCTCTTGCTGAACAAATAAAAATTTGGCGCGGCGAGCCCTATCTCGACTTGCCAGAGTGGGGCGGGCGGTTATTATTTATACCCACCCTAGCTGCAGAATCAGGTATAGCCTATACGACTTTGTGGCATCAAGCATTACGTATTACCAGACGCTCAGGCGGAGAACGCTTTCGCGCGCACCCTAAAAAACACACATCGAGTTTGCAACATGCCTATCAACAACAGCAAATTCCACCTTGGCTACGTGCGGGCCCGCTGATTTATCGTGGCGAACAATTAATTTGGGTCGCTTATTTAGGTCAGAACCATGAAAAAAATGAACTAATAGAAATAACCGACACCAGCAGAAAAATCAAACTCGTTTGGCAAGTAACCAAGGAAACATAAAACACATAGATGCTTGGCGTCAAACTCAGGTACTGCCCATAGATAAATTATAAATGCGGCGATTGCATGGAACTTTATTCGGGCAAGTAGCACTCACCTATCAAAATTCACCATAATTCAAAAAGGGAGTGATCTATGCGGCTGCATAACAAAAAAAGTCAAGCAATGAGATTCTATGTTTTACTGGGTATTGGTTTATCAGCTGTATTTCATTTTGCGCAAGCACAACAAGTCACAGTGAATTTCACCGGTAGCGTGACAGCGGCGAATTGTGTCGTCCAAAGCGGCACAACCCTTACCGTCCCACTGGGTGCGGTTAAAGTACATGAATTTACGGTTGCACAAACGGAGGTACCCGGCTCGACCAAAACCGTCGCAGTACAGCTCACAAATTGCGCACCCAATTCTGATGTCACATTCAGCTTGGGTGGTACTGCAGACGCATCTGGTAACGGCAAATTGGCCATTGCCACTGGACCTAATATGGCAACGGGGATTGCTATCGCGCCGCTATTTAAAGATACTCAAGGAGCCTCCTTCTGGAAACCGGTGAATGGCGGAATAAGTGTGCGCACCGATGCCAACGGTAGCGCTAGATTTGAAATAGGGGGCACATTAGTCAAAAGAGCGACTAACATCGCCGTCACCCCAGGCCAAGTCACGGCAAGTATGACCATGACGATGAATACTAACTAATCTTTACCATGTTTGGCGTGCAGCGCTACTACTGCACGCCATGTTTCATGCGTTGGGTCGAGAAAGCTCAACTGCGTTTGGCAAGTAACAGTGACGTCATCAAGCAAATTGATTCTTAGTGAAAAAGTGGGCTATTTTTGTGCGGTAGATCATCCGTCGAACTTTATTTAGTTGTGCGCCACTTAGCTATCAAAATTAACCATAACTCATAAGAGGAGTGATCTATGCAGCAGCATAACAAAAATAGTCAAGCAAGAAGCGGCTATGTTTTGCTAGGTATTGGTTTATCAGCTGTATTTAATCTAGCCCAGGCACAACCCACCACAGTTAACTACACTGGTAGTGTGACTGCTGCCAGTTGTACCATAGAAAATGGCTCAACCATCACG
>JBIKXM010000236.1:0-2981 GCA_044355755.1 Burkholderiaceae bacterium
GGCAGAGCAATGTCACAAGGTATTACTTATGAATCGTGGGCAGATAGCCTATGATGGTACACCGCAACATTTAGCGCAACGCATGTTAGGACGTAGCGTGCAAATACGTGGCATCGCAGGCAATCGCCGGCGTGTCTTAGCGCATGCACTGCGTGACAAAAAGGTAATTGATGGCGTGATTCAAGGTGGAAACGTTCGACTGGTATTACGAACCGCAGATCAATTACCCAATTTGGCAGCGTTTGAAGCAGGGCCAACAGCACATATTGTGCCGGTAACACCACGACTAGAAGACGCTTTTATCGATATATTGGGTGGCGGACCTGGAGGTGAATCTGTATTAGCCGATATGCTGCCAGAACAAACTCTACCAGACCAAGTTAGTGCCGATGCGGTAATTGAAGCAACACAGTTGACGCGCATTTTTGGCGATTTTGTAGCAACTGCGCAAATTGATTTTAAAGTAGCACGCGGTGAAGTCTTTGGTTTACTTGGCCCGAATGGCGCGGGCAAATCTACAACTTTTAAGATGATGTGTGGCCTACTGGCTCCGTCATCTGGTACAGCTAAAGTCATGGGCATCGATTTAAAGCACAGTGCAAGCATTGCACGGCAGCGAATTGGTTATATGGCACAGAAATTTTCTCTATATGGAAAGCTCTCTGTATCAGAAAATCTATACTTCTTTTCTGGCGTGTATGGCCTACGAGGAAGAAAACAAAAACACAAGATCAATGAAATGGTACAAGCATTCGCTCTTACCCCCTACCTCAAGATGGTCACGAATGACTTGCCACTAGGCTTTAAACAGCGTTTAGCATTAGCCTGCGCATTGATGCATGAACCCGCATTATTGTTTTTAGATGAACCGACCTCCGGTGTCGACCCAGTTACACGCCGTGAGTTTTGGACACATATTAATAGACTGGTCGAAAAAGGCGTCACTGTCATGGTTACAACGCATTTTATGGATGAGGCGGAATATTGTGATCGCATCGGGCTGGTATATCGAGGTCGTTTAATCGCGACGGGCCCACCTGACGAGTTAAAGTCTAGCGTTACCTCCGCAACATTGCCTGACCCGACTATGGAAGATGCGTTTATTCATCTGATCGCGGCCAGTGATATGGCACAGAAAGAGACTGCATGAATATAGTTGTTTGGCGTAGATTATGGGCACTATGTCGCAAAGAATGCTACCAAATAGTACGTGACCCGAGCAGCATTCTGATCGCTTTCATCTTACCTATTTTTTTATTGTTTATTTTTGGTTTTGGTGTGAGTTTAGATACCAGCCGTATGCGCATAGGCGTTGTCGCAATAGACCATAGCCCAGAGGCAAAAGCATTTGTCAATGCCATGTCAGTCTCTCCATTTATCGAAGTTATATTCGGGCATTCCAGACAGAATATGATTCATAAGTTGCGTGCGGGGAACTTGCGTGGGGTAGTAGTGTTAGAGGCTGATTTTGCACGCCGCTTTCTCGCGGCAGATAAAACGGCTCCCGTCACCCTGATGACTGATGGCACAGAACCCAATACAGCCAATTTTGTCGCCAGTTATATCCAAGGGATTTGGCAAGTTTGGATACGCGAGTATGCACGCGATCAAGGTAAAAAAATAGAACCATTAATTGATTTAATCCCACGATACTGGTTCAACACATCCACTGTCAGTCGCAATTATTTAGTTCCAGGATCAATCGCTGTCATTATGACCATCATTGGTGCTCTCTTGACTTCACTGGTGATTGCACGTGAATGGGAACGCGGCACAATGGAAGCCTTGCTATCGACACCTATTACTAAAACAGAATTATTATTATCCAAAATCCTGCCTTATTACGGCTTAGGAATTGTGTCGATGCTGATCTGCTTATTAGTCAGTGTCTATGTACTGAATGTGCCATTTGTTGGCTCATTGATAGTTCTCATCTTGGTGACCAGCTTATTTCTTGCAAGCGCGCTTGGCATGGGATTACTCATCTCCACAATTACACGCAGTCAATTTGACGCCGCTCAAGCCGCATTGAATGCGGCTTTTTTACCTGCCACGATGCTATCTGGCTTTGCCTTTGAAATTGCAAGCATGCCGGGAATCATACGTGAAGCCACTTACCTGATTCCAGCACGTTATTTTGTCAGTGCATTACAAACATTATTTCAAGCTGGACAGATTTGGTCGGTACTTTGGCTACAAATAGCGTGCATGATCCTTTCCGGCATATTTTGGCTAGGCTTAACCGCACTGAAAACTGTGCGCCGATTGGATTAAAGGCGATATCTATGGGCTATCGATTGTGGACCCTGATCCTAAAAGAATTACAAAGCTTATTACGTGATCGACAAGGGCGAATTTTGCTGATTATGCCTGTGCTATTACAGGTATTAGTATTTCCATTTTCCTCAACCTTAGAGGTAAAAAATAATACGCTCGCTATTTTGAATCAAGATAGTGGCGCACTGTCTATCGAATTAATACAGCGTCTGGCCGCTACCGAAGCATTTCCCGAGGTGCTCATGGTACAGAGTGACAAACAACTACATTCGGTGATTGATCAACAAAAAGCACTATTAGCAATCCGTTTTCCAGCAGACTTTTCACGCTCTTTAACCCAAGGTGGGTCAGCTCCATTACAAGCCATTGTTGATGGTCGTCGCTCTAATGCAGCTCAAATTGCATTCAGTTATGTACAAACCATAGTGAATGATTATACGGTTGATCTGATGCGAGCGCAGGGACAAGTACCCGCATCGACAGTCGTGATACAAAACCTGTACAACCCCAATCTCACCTATTTTTGGTTTATCTTACCTTGCTTAGTCGCGATTATCACGACGGTAGGCGTACTGGTTGTGACAGCGCTGTCATTATCACGTGAACGAGAAGAAGGGACTTTTGAACAATTATTGGTTTCCCCCCTGACACCCGGCTTGATTATGTTTGGCAAAGCGATTCCAGCAATCATCGTATCAACCGTA
>JBIKXM010000235.1:0-2981 GCA_044355755.1 Burkholderiaceae bacterium
GAAATATTGGCCGTATCACCAAAGCGCATTGCTACAATCTCTTTACTACGCAATGATTTGGCAGAGCGATTTACGTCTTCTAAGTAACGCACTGCCAACTGATTTGTTCCTAAAAACATCGCTTTTAAACGTTGGTTAGCAAAACGCAAAGCATCTAACAAAGTTGGGCAACGTTTACCAAACTGCTTGCGCCCCCATCGCAACAATGGTCCTGTATGCTCTCCCTCCATTACAAACCAACATCGTGTTTCCATATCCCATTGCGCACCCGCCGTTTTAGCTCTCTCCTTTTCTTCAAACGGTACATCAAGATAAACACGCCCATCCTTCACAGCTTGGTTTACCTCATTGCCATTATCAATTATCCAGGTCTTTGGTTCTTGTACTTTAAAACCATTCGCGGCATATAGATCCGTCAAGATATAACGTAAAACGGCTTCTTGTTTATGTCCTAATTTACGTGATGTTCTGTTGATAGCTGAAATAAACGATTGGATTCTTTTTCGCACGCCACCAAAGTTTGGATCGGGATTGATTTCCAATGGATTAAATCCAAAATCTGTTGACTCACTAAACATAATAGAAGACGATTCAGAAATAATTATGTCGCCATGAGAGTCAAAAACATGAAAACGCGCGCCGCTCGCAGCGCTCTTTTGCATATCATGAATCAATCGACGGAGAGTATATGTTTTCCCTGTGCCAGAATCGCCGAGTATCAGAAAATGGCTATTAATCGTTTTCTCGCTATGCCATTCCAATGGAATAGGCTGCCCCATTCGTTTAGTTTGAGTAACATCTATTCCAAAGGTAATTTTCATATTCTTAGATACTTTCTTAACGAGCGTTGATCTGCTTCATCAATGTCAAAGTGAGTAACCCATCGTCTTCTGGTTGTTCACCGCCTAATCCAGCAATAACTTCTCTCAATTCATCCACAGGCAACATCAACGAGACAACGTGATTTTTATTGGGTAATACCCCCGACTTCAATAACTGCTCCAACTGTCTTAATGTCAATTTCGCCTCGCGTTTTCCTAACAAATTTGCATTCAAACTTTGAGGCCCAGCTGGAATGACTGCATCCCCACCAAAATCGATAATGCGTTTCGGTTCAGATTGTTTTGTTGATGGGGTATATACCTCGCCTTTAGGTGCATAATCATCAATCAAATTTTGAACTGCGATAGCAAGATCATTGTTAAGTAGCCCTTTATCATTCTCGCTATCGGAGAAACGTTTATCCTGAGCATACTCTTCGTGATGCGCATCACTCGATACTTTGTTTTCTGAACGTATCTGTCCGCGAACTTGACGTATATCTTCTACAGTCAGCGCACGATTTTCATCTTTTGCCTTTTTGTATAACTCAATTTGTTTAGTCTCTGGTAAGGTACGGTAGTATTCGAGTACGGTTGCATAATTGATTACACCTGAATCAATAAGATGTGCCCAGCGCGGATCGATTAAAGCAAGAATTCGACTGATCCATGAGTTATTACGCTTCAGTAGCTTTGCAAGTTCCTGTTTTTTCAAGTCTGGGAATTCTTCAAGAATATCCTTAATGAAGTTTGCAACTTCTATATCCGATAGATCACTGCGATGTAAATTTTCAGATAATTGAGCAAGTCGTAACTTAGCTGACGATAGATCCTGACGAATAAATGCTGGGATAGCATCACTCCCAGGAATACCCCGCGCTTGATTAAATTTAAATGCACGCCAACGGCGCTCACCTATCACAATTAAATAACGATCGCCTGGTTCAAACTCACTGACAGTGATAGGGTGATGGAGTCCCTGGTCAGCAATATCAGCAGCCAGCTCTTCAAGTGCTTCTTGAGAATTTCGATCAACCATACCATCTACAGCTTGCAAACTCTTACGAGGCTGATTAGGATCAGGAAAAATATGATCTATCGGAATCAGAAATACTTGACGCTCAGGAACACGTAGCGCTGTCAATAAATCGGATGGGGATAGCTTGTTCTTTATCATGCTCAATTATTTAAATAGCAGTGGCTATATATTTCATAACAAAATTTCTGACGTCGGAAATTATCGATTTTGCAACAACATCTTATTAGGCGGATAAATATACTGTACCCACCAAAACATAGCGGTATAACAAAAGCACGCCTTAGAGACACCACATAAAACAGCCTTTTGCGCTACTTTCTTTGCAAGGTCTGGCGTTGCCTGAATATTAATTTGCTCCCAACCTGTACGCCCTGATTCACCACCCGCAAATGTCACAGCAGTTTTAGGCTTACGCCAAAGTAAGCCATGATTCCATGGCTCCTCCTCAAGAAACCGCTCCAACATATCTTGAAACATTTTTGTTAAAGAGGGTCCAAGAAAAGGACTTAATCCACGTAAATAGGTATAAATAGGCTCAGGACATCGCGTAACTAGTAGTTGCATTTTCTCAAAACGTGTGCGCGGACGGCCTATCCGCTTACTATGGCGAATAGGTGATGCATCCTTTTTACCCGCAGTTTTTTTGTAACTCATCGATGGTCTTTTGTCCAAAATAGATCACCCAAAATTTTTATTCTAGGAGGGTAACAAATTTATAGTTCTGTAACAAATTAATCTAAATAATTTTTACAACGAAAGCGCACCTTTTCCAGAGCGCCGACCCTTTATTTTACCTGTTCGGGAAATATGCAGCCCTTGTTCATTAAGGTTATGTTCTGTTTTTAATGTTGCATGACCAATTTCTATGCCCATTTCTGTTGCCATCCGCAATACACGGTCTTTAAAAACAGTATCGCCACCAGTGATTTTGAGTGGTTTTCTCCACTTTTCTGAAGCATAGCGTAACGTCACCCGAAGCGCTTCATCGCTCACTTCTTGACGTCCAAAAACTAATTGATGACCATCGTCAATAAATCCAGCCTCTCCATTCTTAAAGCTATAGTGAATTCTGCCATTTTTTGCTACTTTCCAAACGATGTTTTGTATAGCCCGGATATAAG
>JBIKXM010000237.1:0-2939 GCA_044355755.1 Burkholderiaceae bacterium
AACCGTAAATACCCATCACCCAACCAACAATACTGGGAGAAATATTGCCAGGGAGACTGTGCGCATAAATAGAAAAGACCGGCAAAATGATAAATAAGCCCAACATGCGTAGCGCAAAAATAGCGGATAAAACCAAGCTGTTACGTATTTCCAAACGATTCATAGGACTTAATAGGACTTATTTTTCAAAATAGCCAAGCAAAAAAAGCGACAATAATATTAAATTTATATGCACTAAGACGCATTTGAGCTTTATTTGCAGATTATGGCAGGTAAGCGTGACAACCGGTTATATTAACAGGCTGAGGCGGTTGCATAATCTACCTCACAGGTCATATACAGTGCAGCGCGATGCTCAGGATGCGCAGGTACGTCGGTGTACACTCCGCTCTTCCGCGCTGTGCGTCTTGTTTTGGGCCCGCTCGCTATAGTTGGACAAGAGTCTCGGGCTAACCTTTTAGCAAAAACCAATATGGAAAAAATTAAAATTCGTGGTGCGCGTACGCATAATTTAAAGAATATCAACCTCGATTTGCCTCGCAATCAACTCATCGTGATTACAGGGTTATCCGGCTCGGGCAAAAGCTCATTAGCTTTTGATACCTTATATGCGGAAGGGCAACGGCGTTATGTTGAGTCATTGTCAGCTTATGCACGACAGTTTTTGCAGCTAATGGAGAAGCCGGATGTTGATCTGATCGAGGGGCTGTCGCCAGCGATTTCAATAGAACAAAAAGCGACCAGTCATAACCCGCGTTCCACGGTAGGTACCGTTACCGAGATTCATGACTATTTGCGTTTACTTTATGCTCGTGCCGGTACACCCTATTGTCCAGAACATGCTTTACCGCTTGAGGCTCAAAGTGTGAGTCAAATGGTTGATACGATTCTGGCGTTATCGGAAAACACCAAGTTGATGATTTTGGCACCGGTGATCAACAACCGCAAAGGGGAACATCTAGATTTCTTTGCAAATATGCAGGCGCAGGGTTTTGTCCGTTTTCGTGTGCGTTCAGGTGGGGGTACGACTAATTTATCTACGGCGAAAATTTATGAGGCGGAAT
This sequence comes from Burkholderiaceae bacterium, assembly GCA_044355755.1. Classification (GTDB taxonomy): domain Bacteria; phylum Pseudomonadota; class Gammaproteobacteria; order Burkholderiales; family Burkholderiaceae; genus JADYYQ01. The sequence continues at coordinate 1,065 of JBIKXM010000237.1, forward strand.
CGCTACCAAAATTAAAGAAAAATGAACGCCACACGATAGAAGTCGTGGTCGATCGAATTAAGGTTAACCAGGAGATCAAACAACGCTTGGCCGAATCCTTTGAAACGGCCCTGCGTTTAGCCGAAGGTCGGGCGCTGGCGTTAGATATGGAGACCGACAAAGAATACCTGTTTTCTAGCAAATTTGCTTGCCCCGTGTGCAGCTATGCCTTGTCCGAGTTGGAGCCGCAATTATTCTCATTTAATAACCCAATGGGGGCCTGCACCAGCTGTGATGGATTGGGACAAATGAGCTTTACCGATCCTAAACGGGTGGTTGCTCATCCCGAGTTGTCATTAGCTTCAGGTGCGATTAAAGGTTGGGATCGGCGGAATCAGTTTTATTTTCAAATGCTGCAAAATTTGGCTGACCATTATCAATTTGATCTTGAGACTCCCTTTAATAAACTGCCGACCAAGATTCGTGAAATTATTTTGAATGGTTCTGGTAAAGATGATATTGCCTTTTCCTATTTCAATGAGCGAGGTAAGGCCGTACACCGTGCGCATCCATTTGAAGGTATTTTGCCTAATTTAGAGCGCCGCTATCGCGAAACAGATTCTCCAGCGGTGCGTGAAGAATTAGCTAAATATCAAAACCATAAACCTTGTCCAGCTTGTGCTGGCACGCGCTTACGTACCGAAGCACGGCATGTTAAAGTCGGCGAGGGCCAACAAGCACGCGCAATCTTTGAAATCAGTGGTCTGCCCCTCAAAGCATGCAGAGATTACTTCCTAACCTTGTCTCTTAAAGGTATGAAAAAAGGCGTTGCAGAAAAAATCGTGCAAGAAATTTCTGCCCGATTATCCTTTTTAAACAATGTTGGGCTTGATTACTTATCGCTTGATCGCAGTGCCGATACCCTCTCGGGTGGTGAGGCGCAACGAATTCGCCTAGCATCGCAAATTGGTTCAGGGCTGACCGGCGTCATGTATGTATTGGATGAGCCTTCCATTGGTTTACATCAACGTGACAATGACAGACTGATAGCGACACTCAAACATCTGCGAGATTTAGGCAACTCAGTACTTGTGGTGGAGCACGATGAAGACATGATTCGCGCCAGTGACTACGTGGTCGACATTGGACCGGGTGCGGGTGTGCATGGTGGGCAAATCGTCGCAGAAGGTAAGCCGCAGCAAATAGAACAAAATACCAATTCACTGACAGGGATGTTCCTGTCAGGAAAACGTGCAATTGCTATTCCAGAAAGACATAAGCCTAGTGAGCATTGGCTAAAAATCTTTGGTGCGAGCGGCAATAACCTAAAACAAGTTGATATTGCCTTTCCGATAGGCCTAATGACGTGTGTGACAGGCGTTTCTGGCTCGGGTAAATCAACCTTGGTGAACGATACCCTATATTTAGCCGCCGCGGCACATCTGCACCGGGCCACCCCAGAACCCGCGCCGTATACACATATTGAAGGCTTAGAACACTTTGACAAAGTAATTAATGTTGATCAATCGCCTATTGGGCGGACGCCGCGTTCCAATCCGGCAACCTATACGGGGCTTTTTACGCCTATTCGTGAACTATTTGCGGGCGTGCCTGCGGCAAAAGAGCGCGGTTACGAGGCGGGGCGTTTCTCATTTAACGTTAAAGGGGGGCGGTGTGAGTCTTGCCAAGGGGATGGCGTGATCAAAGTCGAGATGCATTTCTTGCCAGATGTGTATGTGCCCTGTGATGTTTGTCATGGTAAACGCTATAACCGAGAGACTTTAGATATCTTCTACAAAGGAAAAAACATCTATCAGGTCCTAGATATGACCGTCGAACAAGCATATGAATTTTTTAATGCAGTTCCCAGTATCAAGCGAAAATTACAAACATTAC
>JBIKXM010000238.1:0-2922 GCA_044355755.1 Burkholderiaceae bacterium
ATGGCCTTTCCCATAGCGACTCACTTGTTCTGTTTGACCACAATACCGACACGCAACTTCTATTATCGCCATAATTTCAAAATATCCAATCTTAGCAAATCAATCGATTGAAGGCAGCACCAAATCGATTTATACAATTACAACCCTTGAGCTTCTTGAAATCAAAATCCTTGAACAGAAAACCAAACACGTGACAGACACATGCCTTTCAAACTCTGGTTTTATTGCATTCTTTGATGAGTGTGGAGATCATTCACTCAATAAGATTAACTCACAACTCCCTATTTTTTGTTATGCATAGTTATTGTTGAAAGAGAAGTTTATGCCAAGCAAATTATCCCGGCTATCGCTTCTTTTAAGCTGCAATATTTTGCTCATGAAGGGATTAATCTACATAGCCGCGATATTCGTAAATCTGAGGGGCCATTTACTATCCTGCAAAATAGTCAGATACGCCTTAAATTTTTGAGCGAATTAACCGAACTTATCAAAACACTACCTTTCACACTTTTTTGCACAGTAATTACCAAAGAACGCTACAAAACTCGATATGGGAATAGTGCACGCAACCCCTATGATGTTGCTTTGGAATATTGTTTTGAGCGTGTTTTACATTTTTTAGAATTTCATCAAGAAACTTCGCTTCCTGTCATCGCTGAAGCCCGAGGTAAACAAGATTAAGGTATACCCAAAATGAAAACGGACGCCCCAAGTTACACCAGGCAGCGTCCGCCGATCGGGCATTCCCAATCCCGCAAGGACTTTAGCACAAGGCACCCCTAACTCGTATTGCAATCAAAAGTCAGAGATGGTGCTTAAGTAAGTTAATTACCGCATTTAATGCGGCGATCACTTTTCCCCATCAATGAAGGAAAGCACAAAATTAGAAAATTGAAAATAAAAATGGATTAGCGCATAACGCTAATCCATTGATATTGTTGGCGGAGCGGACGGGACTCGAACCCGCCCCCCCGGCGTGACAGGCCGGGTATAAAACCCAATAAACATAAGCCTTCCCAGCCATTTTCAATTCCAAAATTAATCATTTATACCCTAGTTTTTATACGGTTTCTGGCAATCCTATTCCAAAAAATCAAGGCGCGTTGATAAGCAATCATACCAATTTTGGAAGCTCGTTTTTCTTGCGCTTTTATCTCGGTTATGGATCGCTCTATTTTAGGCATTGTTAAAAAATAATAACTTAAATACCTTGTCAAACAGTCATATAAGTTACACAAGCAGTCCTTTTTGGCAAAAAATCTCCGGATCATTAAACGACTATTTAATAGCCAAAAAAAGAGCTATAATCAGAGCTATATTTAAGCTGGAGGTTATTATGCAAACTCTTCTAACTGATTTGGCAATTAGCATGTCTGAGTTTAAAAAAAATCCTGCTAAAGCGCTGCGTGAAGCAGGTGCACAACCCGTCGCTGTGTTAAGCCATAATAAGCCAGCGTTTTATATGGTTGCGCCTAAAATGTTTGAAGCCATGCTTGAAAATTTGGCTGATGCACAGATAGTGCCTTTGCTCAAACAACGATTAGCGCAGCGCAGTAAAGCGATTGAAGTAGACCCTGACGAGATTTAATGTGTCTGGGCAATTTTCATACACGCTTAAATTTGTTCCTGATGCTTGGACGGAGTGGCAAAAACTTGATAGCTCGATCAAAGAGCCTCTCAGAAAACTCTTGAAAAAGCGTTTACTTGAACCTCATGTTCCTGGATCACGGCTTAAAGTAGAACTAAAGAACTGTTACAAAATCAAATTGCTTAAGCAGGGTTATCGCCTTATTTATACCGTTGAGGATGATGAATTTGTTGTTCTGGTACTGGCTATAGATAAGCGAGAGGGTTCTAATGCTTACTCTTCCGCAGCTAAACGATTAAAAATATGGGACTCGTAAAAATAGCATGTCTCTTTGCCATCACTGCAGTCGCAGAAATCGTTGGCTGCTATCTTCCTTGGTTAATCCTCAAAAAAAATAAACCGCTTTGGTTGCTATTGCCTGCTGCACTGTCATTAGCATTGTTTGTTGGCTATTGACTCTACACCCTAGTGCTGCGGGGCGTACCTATGCAGCTTACGGAGGCATGTACATTGCTGTAGCTTTAGCTTGGCTACATTGGGTCGATGGCGTTGCGCTAACACGTTGGGATGTAATGGGGGCGGCTATTGCTCTAATTGGTATGGCTGTTATTGCCTTACAACCAGCGAGTTATTAAGGGCTAAACGAGTTGTACGGTGTAGATTGACCGCAACATAATACTAAAAAATGATAAATATAGTTGAGCTACTTAATTATCAAAAGGTTCATCCAGTAGCATCGGGAAGTTAAATTCCGACAGCAATTTCTGATGAGCAGCCAAGTAGCCGAACTTCCAGCAATACACAAAGCGCTTTTCGATCCAAAGGCTCTTCTCCAATCGATCATCGATGAACTCAAGCACATGCTCGGTAACACAGGCCCGTCATTTAATTTGATAACAGAGGGTTTAGAAAAGGCAATCATCACAGACCCAGAAATCCTACGCAAAATTATCACTAGGCTGCTTACCTATATCGTTGAACGTATGGCTTATGGTGTCATCGAGGTTTTATTGGAAAGTAATTTTTGCGAACACAACTCATTGCTTATTCTGATCGAAGGCCATGAGCTACTGATCCCAGAAATCAAACTCGCGAGACTATTTTCTAGGAAGGAATCTAGGGTCTGTTGACGTTTCACATAGGTAACCATAAGAGTACACATGCCATAGCAACGGTACTCTGATAATTTCGCTTCAATTTATCGAAGCGTGTTGCTAATGCGCGGTAATGCTTGAGTCGCGCAAAAGTGTTCTCAACCAAGTGCCGATATTTATACAGTCCCTTATCTAAATCCCCGTTGCCCTTGATTGAGTTACGTTTTCTTGGAATCACAA
>JBIKXM010000239.1:0-2913 GCA_044355755.1 Burkholderiaceae bacterium
TCATGCTTGGATATGGGATGTGAGCACAGGCACGATGCCTGAATTACCGCAAATGAAAAAAACACATTAATCTCAGTATGTTCTGTAAAATACTACTTAGCTGAGAAGTAAAACTTGTCCACAGATTCCGTTGATAACCCTGTTAATTCTCTTTTGATAAACAAAAATATGCCTGATTTGATGAATAAGTTTAATGCTCGCCAAAAGAAAGTGATTGAATCTGCTTGGGATAGAGGCTTTCGCGACAATCAAATCGCTGATTTTCTGGGTGTGCCTTATCTCGATGTCTTTCATTATCGTAAGAGCCTAGGTATACCCGTCAGTACGATCTCCGAGAATCGATACACCACATGGATTCGCCTGATTGAGCAAGGGGTATCACTTGAGTCTATCGGTGAAGCGTATGATATCAATCCTTACTCAATCAAAATTATGCTGTGGCGTAAAAAGAAGTTTTCTTTTAGGGAGTCCAATAAAGCCATTCTTGAGGAGGCTAAACTCATCAAGGCGCATTCTCAAGAAGCTATCTTAAGGAATAAAGACCCGTTTAATTGGTAGTTGCTTCTGGATTAGCCCCATCCTGCTCTAGTAGCTTTTCCTCTAGCCCGGCTTCGATTTGCTCAATCGATGGCAAACTACTCTCAAGTTCTTTAGGTAAAGACTCAATTAGCTGATACTCTGCGACACCTATTGGGCCATGAATATTCTTTAGTGCATACTCAGCAACAACTTGATTTTTTGATTTACAGAGTAAAATACCGATTGTTGGTTGATCGTATTCACTTTTTAAAATACCGTCTATTGCCGACAAGTAGAAGCTCAGTTGTCCTGCATACTCTGGTTTAAATGGGGTCGCTTTAAGTTCAACAACAACGTAGCATCTCAGCTTTAAGTGGTAGAAGAGAAGGTCAATGTAAAAATCGTCTCCACCCACCACTACATGGAATTGCTGACCAACGAAAGCAAATCCAGCGCCAAGTTCTAAAAGAAAATGGATGATGTGGTTGACAAGGCCATTTTCAATCGTGCGCTCCTGAGCCTCGTTACCTAACCCTAAAAAATCGAACGCATAAGGGTCTTTAAGGATAGCATTTGCTAAATCCGATTGCGGTTTTGGTAATGTACTCTGAAAATTTGTAATAGCCTTTCCTTCCCGATCATACAAACGCGATTGAATTTGCATTTCCAGAATATTTCTAGACCAACCATGTTTTATTGTTTTTTCAGCGTACCACTCCCTGGTTTTTAGATCATTTATCTTAGTCAACAATACGATATTGTGGAACCAGGGTAATTGGTCAGCAGGCTGCTGACCAATTTTGCACTCAGGATACTCATCAGCGAAACGACGCATATATTTAAGATTTGACGGTGAAAACCCCTTCATTTCTGGGAATGCAGCGCGCAAATCTCTTGCTAAACGTTCAATGACCTTAGCCCCCCAAAGCTCCTCTTTTTGTTTTTTAGAGATCGATTTCCCGATTTCCCAATACAGCATTATCAGTTGGCTATTGACGGACAACGCTGCGCGTATTTGTGCATGCTGAATACGATTTTTTAAATCTCGCACCCAGCTTATGTAGTCTTTTTCGCTTAATTGAATAGATTCACTCACAGATGCCGCTTAAATTTAATGATTGATATTAATGATGTGTGCCGAATGGATTACCTTGTAGGTCAACGCCACCCACCATCGGAACCCCATTAATATTATGCTCCATATAGGGAGGCTGATCGAATGTATAGAGTCTATCAAAGGCAGTATCTTGAGCTGACCGGTATGACTCAACGTCTTTAAATATACTTTCCCTGGTCAAACTACCCGACTCATTTACACTTGTGTCAGGCGGTAAGCTACATATGTTTTCATCTTTGCAATCTGATTTTCTCGAAGCAACAACAGCGGCATTTCTAAAACGTTTTTTTTTCCTTCTTATACCCCAGAAAATATAAATCGTCCCAAAAATAAACCATGCTGGCAATAGCAAGCCTGCTAGATCGTCTACTGTTATTTCAGTCATGCTATCTCCTAGTTTTGTGTAGCTATTAATTTTTAATGACATCACCAATTTTTAGATTGACTCTAGAAGGCGCTCCTTTTTCTCTCGAAAAATCTTGTACGTTATCTATAACATTTTTCCCGGTGCGCAACATCGTACCATCTGCATTCTTTCCAATACCCGCATTATTCGCTTGTTTTTGTGCCTCGGCAACTTCTTCTTTTACACCATTAGACAAGCGATTAACAACACTATCCTGCATCCGCTCAAATTCACTTTTTGCCGGAGGCGCTGACTGGGAAACATGTGAGCGCTTATGCGTTGTAGATCTTACAGCTGGATTTACCTGGCTCGACGAACCTGGATTACGTTTCTCTACTTGGCGCTGCAATGCTTCTGAATTAATACCTGTACGATCTTGAGGCGATGCCACATTAAATGTGTGCATACTCGTATCGCGCGTATTCATCTGTAGCCCTGTCATTGCCTTGCTTTCGTGAATTAAATATTGCAGTGCGCTCTGGCGATCTTCTGGCTTTGCCGCATCATCTTGAGCTAAACGAACTGCTGCATTGTGTCGCTGAATAGCTTGTTGCGCATTTTTATTGCCAATCACACTATCGACAGACCCATCTTGCATAGCTTGTCCTGCTTCTCTTAAATAAGACTGCGCTGCAGGCATGGCCTCAAATTTTTCCCCTTCTGTGATTTGGAACATGCGGTAATGCGCATTTGTCTGGCTTTGGTGTGCAAACTCAGGCGCACTCATGTTGGCATGATACGCAACAAAGCCTGACGTATTACGCATCAAATCGGATGTCATATCCGTTTCGCTCTCGGTACTCGATAAGGTGTTTTGGAAGCTTCTTTGTGTATCTAACGTTTTGGATAACGCTTTTGCTGTATCAGAGCC
>JBIKXM010000240.1:0-2908 GCA_044355755.1 Burkholderiaceae bacterium
ATTTGTGATCTCTGGGCAATGGCCAATTACGTCTCAGTTATACGGTATTGCGCGTGCCAATTATGACCGTGTTGGACATAAACTGGTCGATTCATTAGTCGGTTTTGAGTATGACGCAGACTGTTGGGTAGGTCGCTTAGTATTGCAGCGCTTCACTAACAATACCCAAAGTAGTACCAGTAACTTTTATTTTCAGATAGAGTTTCGAGGATTAGCGAAAATAGGCTTGCCTGCCGATACAATCTTTAAGCTAAATGTGCCAGGCTATACTCCGCTATCCAGCCAAACTAATCGCCCATTTCAACCTAAATAAATATTTATAGAAAATTAATTTTGTATGTTTGCTCTCAGTTTAATTTTTCGTCGTTATCTGATTACTCTTGTGATGTGCATGCTGCCATTATTATTTGGTTCAGCTGCACTTGTTCATGCTACTCAATTATTAGATGAAGTCGCGGCAGTAGCTAATGGTCGCTTGATTACGGCGTCCGAGGTAATGCAACGCACAAAATTATTGCATACGCAACACCAAACCCTAGGTAAAAAAACACCTTCACAAGAACAACTCTTTCACGACGCACTAGAACAATTAATTCTAGAAAACATCCAAATACAAGAAGCGAATGACACTGGATTAACGATTAACGATACGCAACTTGATTACATTATCGAGCAGATTGCTAAAAAAAATAATTTGACAGTCAATGCGTTACGCCAAGAAATTGAGCGTGAGCAACCTTTTGCAGCATACCGAGAAAATTTACGCAAAGAAGTACAAATTAGCCATTTGCAGGAACGTGAAGTATTTAGCAAAACCCAGGTATTCGATAGCGAAATAAATAGTTATATCGCCGAATATATGAAACAAGATATGAATGGCGTACCGAGTGAATTACGAATTGAAGAACTGTTCATTCCAGTCTCAGATAAAACCACGCCAGAGGAAAATCTCAAACTAGCCGAATTAGCGAAAACATTATTAAAAAAATGGCAGACAGGGGCTTCTCCACGGGAATTAGCTCATGATGCCAAAGTCCAATATATTGATCTCAATTTCCAGGCAGTCGAAAAATTACCTGTCGCTTTAGCGAATGCGGTCAAAGATATGCCAACCGGTTCATTCATTCCTGAACCGGTCTTAACCGAGCAAGGCTGGCATGTCGTGCGCTTACTTGGCCGTCATCAAGAAACAAAAACGGCAAGCATTAAATTACCTCAATTCCATTTACGCCAAATTGTGCTGCGCCTAAGTAATACCTTATCTGAAAATGAAGCCAAGCGCCGTCTGATGGCTTTACGCACCCGGATAAAAAATGGCGATAATTTTGCTACCCTAGCACGTCAATATTCACAAGACCCTTCGGCTGCACAAGGTGGTGAGCTTGATTGGCTGGCACTGAACGACCTGCCGATGGAAATAGCGCAGGGCATAGGAACTTTAGCAGAAGGACAAATGAGTGAGCCGATTGCTTATCAAGGACGCATGTTACTGCTTCAGTTACTGGGTCATCGCGAAGTATCGATTAGCCCAGAACAGCAGCGTGAATTTGCGCGGAATACCTTACGTGAGCGTAAAAACGCGCTGGCTTTGAACGATTGGTTAAGACAGCTGCGTGAAAATGCAACCGTTGATTATCGGTTAGATAAACACTGAGCACATCAGATATGGCAAGCCCATATCTGAGACACCAGACGCAGCGACAAAAGCGTACGTGCCGCACAATAGCATGCTCGTGCCCCCCTCTATCGCAACAGCTTATGATGGGTCATGGTCATGGTGCGGTTATTTCCTTAGAAGACTGTTGCATAACGGTCGCGAGCAGTCATAAGATAAAGCATCGTGCACGCAGCGATCAAGACATATCAAGTAGATAAACGCGGGAGCGACTACTTAGCAACCCAGTAAGTTATGCCATGCTCTTCAAGCACAGAAATTCAGACACACAATATCGTAAGACTACGCTTAAGACGCACCGCAGTATTGCGATTTACCCATTAGGTAGTACAGGAAAATCTTATGTATCAATTAATTATTACCAGTGGCGAGCCCGCCGGGATTGGCCCAGATGTAACCATACGGGCTGCACTTGAATTATGTCGAGAGCACAACACCAGCATCACAAATGATGCCATACAGATCCATATAGTCGGGGATAGCGGGCTACTGAGACAACGGGCAACGTTATTAGGGTGCCAACATGAGTGGCAAAAAACTATAACCGACAAAAAAATCACCGTGGTGGAAACGCCGCTAAGCACCCCTTGCATTCCGGGTCAATTAGATAGCAGGCATGTCCCTTATGTTTTAAACATGCTCGACACGGCAATTGCAGCATGTATACATAACCCTTGCGCTGCATTAGTGACCGCCCCCGTACAAAAAAGCATTATTGCGCAGACTGGTGTGGCCTTTTCTGGACATACTGAATACCTGGCCCATAAAAGTCATACAAAACGTGTTGTGATGATGCTGGCTGGGCCACAAGTATTACATCCCGACCGGCCCATATTGCGTGTGGCTTTAGCAACGACACATATCCCGTTGGCACAGGTAGCACAAGCCTTATCAATCGAGGAATTACTGGCAACCTTGCGAATTATTGATCATGATTTACGTGTGCGCTTTCGTATTGCTAAACCGCACATACTGGTCGCCGGTCTGAATCCCCATGCTGGCGAAGCGGGCATACTTGGGCGAGAAGAAATAGATATTATTCAACCAGCGATTACGCTAGCACGCCAACAAAACATTAACGCTCATGGCCCTTTACCGGCAGACACTTTGTTTCAACCACGCTATTTAGAAGAAGCAGATTGTGTCTTGGCGATGTACCATGACCAAGGTCTGGCACCATTGAAATATGCTACCTTTGGCCATGGCGTCAACATTACGCTAGGTCTTCCCTTT
>JBIKXM010000241.1:0-2893 GCA_044355755.1 Burkholderiaceae bacterium
TAATGCATCAGCATTCATTTGCCAACCGGCTGCACCATGAGTACTCGGCGGAGTATCGAAAATCTCAACGAATCGAGCATAGGCCAGCTGCATTTGTTTTTGAGTCCAAGCACGATTACGTTGGCGTACATTATCTTGCCAATACACATGGTCCCAACAGTGCAACCCAGTTTCAAAACCAGCATTAGCGATAGCTTTTAATTCATCAACACATTTTTTACCAATATCAGGCGCTGGCAGCAGAGTCCCATACAACAAAGTTTTCAGACCATAATGTTTCAGAACTGAAGTTCGTGCCACCTTGTTTAAAAAACCAGGCCGCAAACAACGACGAATGGCCCAACCCGTATGATCAGGTCCTAGGCTGAATAAAAATGTAGCGTGTGCTTGATATTGATCAAGTATGCGCGCTAAATTAGGAACCCCGATTTGAGTGCCATGATAGGTATCGACATCGATTTTAAGAACAATACGACTCACTATTGATCTCCATTAAACCACGTGCATCGGCGACCTGATCACGATAGGCATCAAAAATTTTTGCAAGCGCCTGTTGCATATTGACTTGTGGTGACCAGTGCAATTCTTGTTGAGTGTTGTCGATATTAGGGACACGGTTGGGTATATCTTGATACCCCTTACCGTAATAATTATCGGAAGTTGTTTCAATCAGTTTGACTTTATCTGCAAACGCTTGGTATTGCTGATAAGTTTGTGCCATATTCAGCATCATGGTGGCTAATTCTTTCACTGAATAATGATTATTGGGATTACCGATGTTATAAATTTTTCCGCTGGCAATACCTTGTTCATTGGCAATAATATTCATCAATGCTGTGATGCCATCGTCGATATCTGTAAAGGCACGTTTCTGGGCCCCTCCATCTACTAAATGAATTGGCTCACCACGTACAATGTGCCCCAAAAATTGGGTGACAACACGGGATGAACCTTCTTTCGGCGTATGAATAGAATCGAGGCCAGGGCCTATCCAATTAAAAGGACGAAACAGAGTAAAGTTGAGTTTCTGCTCCATACCGTAGGCCCAAATAACACGGTCAAGTAATTGTTTAGAGCAGGCATAAATCCAACGTGGTTTATTAATTGGACCATAAGTGAGTGCAGAAGTATGCGGATCAAATGTATCGTCATCACACATCCCATATACTTCCGAGGTGGATGGAAACACAAGATGCTTTCGATGTTTTACCGCTTGTCGTATGATAGGCAAGTTGGCTTCAAAATCTAATTCAAAGACACGTAAAGGATGGTTCACATAAGTTGCTGGCGTAGCAATTGCAACTAAAGGCAGGATTACATCACATTTTTTTACATGGTATTCAACCCATTCTTTGTTGATCGTGATATCACCTTCAAAAAAATGAAAGTGAGGATGATCGACTATGTCGCCTAAGCGATCCGCCTGCATATCCATACCATAAACCTGCCAATTAGTTTGCGCCAAAATCCTTTTAGAAAGGTGATGACCAATAAAACCATTTACACCAAGAATCAATATTTTTTTCATAAACGACTGTGTGAAAATTATTGTTTAAAAGAATATAAGTTTAGCTTGTTCTCTTGAGCATATACTTTTAGATATGGCGACGAAATACCCAAGTATCTGTAGTAGATAAATTTTTGACGAACGCATAACCGCCACTAGTAAAGTCTTTGACTTGTTCGACATTTTCGATTTGATGCTCAATGATATAGCGTGCCATCAGACCACGTGCTTGCTTGGCATAAAACGATATAATTTTATAAACCCCTCCTTTGGTCGAATCTTCAAAGATCGGGGTAATAATTTGCCCGTGTAACTTTGTACGTTTAATTGCTTTGAAATATTCATTTGACGAAAGATTGAGTACCGTTGACGTCTGCTGTTCACTGAGTATTTGATTAATCTTTTGCGTAATTCGATCACTCCAAAAAGCATATAAATCCTTGCCATAAGGATTCTGTAAACGTGTACCCATCTCTAATCGATAAGGTTGGATCCAGTCCAACGGGCGCAATACGCCATACAACCCAGACAAAATACGCAAAGTCTGTTGCGCAAAATCAATTTCTTGTAATTTAAGCGTGTAAGCATCAAGTGCTTCATAGACATCGCCATTAAATGCAAATAAAGCTTGTTTCGCATTACGCGCTGTAAACTCAGGGGACCAATTAGCGTATCGTGCTACGTTTAGTGCTGCCAAAACATCTGAAATATCCATTAAATTGGCTATTTCAGATTGATTAAATGAACGTAAGAAGTTGACTAATTCACTGGCCTCAGGAATAAACTCCGGTAAGGTATGTTTAGTTGTTGGCGCGGGACTATCGTAGTCTAGTGTTTTGGCGGGAGATAAAATGATGAGCATAATTAAGATAAATAGTTAAGCCTAAAGATGACTTATTATCGCCGGCGGTATTTTTTTCTATTTTTTGTCTCTGTCAGCGTGGCTATTATGTCATATACCCATTCAACTTGAAGGAGACCGCCGCACAACCATCATGATCGGTCAAAAGACAATGCGCGTGGGCAAAACGGGGTTTCGTGCAGTACTCCTGCACGCCAGCACATCAGGATTTTTTTCCCTCGTAACTTTGCGCAACAAAGTTAGCGTACACTGAAACTTAGTTTTCGAGCACTGCATAACGCAGTTTCTAGAGTACCAAGTAGATAGTGACCTTGGGGGCTTACTCTTTTCCAAGATTGTATTGCAAAAATTCATGCAACTTTTGAGAGCCCTTCACGATTGCCGCACTGCAAGCCATCACGCTACTAAAATTGAATTTCAGGTAATTGATAGCTTCGAGTGGGGGAGAAGGATGACGAGCGACCGATTCTTTCCTGACCACAGATACCACCGAGCATGTCACAGGTTAACTGAATCCGTTTTTG
>JBIKXM010000243.1:0-2886 GCA_044355755.1 Burkholderiaceae bacterium
TTTTTCTTTTATAAAACCCTGACATCGTTTTCCTTTGTTTTGAGACGTTTACACAACCGTAGCCCAATGATGCCTGATTAGCGTACTAAGCGGTTTATATTACCGTGAACAAAAATTTTACTCATCCAATTGTCTATAACAATAGTGTGTCGTGTGGCAAGGTGTGCACTGGTAAAACACCATGTAATATCAAAAGCCATAGTGCAGACCAAAACCAATCATTGGCCGATAAACATAGCCTGGATAAGGGTAATAAGAATACCAAGGATAAAAAGGACCCCCATAGCGTATAGGGGGCATACCATAATTTGGTGGATAACCAGGCGCCGTCATTAGCGTCACAGGGGGGGTTAGTGCCGCGTAAATCTCGGCTGTTGTCGGTGGTTTAATCGGGACAGCAGCACTCATCTGAACCGTAGGCGCTGCGTTCATACCGGTCGGTGGCGCCAAAATAATGACTTTATCACCCGGATCATCTGGCATTAATACACTATATTGTTTACCGGCATACTCATACACTACCCGATAGCCCGCGAGACGAGTAAGTGTGCCGCTTTGCTCAACCAATGGTGTTTTACTAATCACCACACCATCTTGTTCTGCGGTAGTCTTTTTTTGTCCCAATTCTTCCGCATAGCTAGCAGACAAAAAAAGGAGTATGACTAATAAACTCAGCGTAAAACGTATTTGCATCATCGCCTCATAAATTTTTAATTTGTGCGTAAGATTTTATAGGCAAAACAGCAAGGTTCTGCCATACCCATCCCAACCCTTTCTTTTTAGATTACTTTAGGCTAGGATTGCTCGAGTGTAGGAATTATGCAAAATTGTCCTGCTGGCGTGTGCTGATCGTGCCAAGCAAAAAATTATCAGATCAGAGAGTGCAATACAGACTCGTCAGGGGAGTTTTGCATAAGTCCTAAGATATTTTTAGGGAAACCTTTATGAAAGTAAGCGATATTCTGCGTATCAAAGGCAATACACTGTATACGATTACACCCGATACAAGCTTATCAATAGCCGTCGAAATTATGGCACAGCATGATATCGGCTCACTGGTTGTAATGGAATATGGTGAGCTAGTTGGGATGTTAACCTTCCGAGAGTTACTCAGCAAACTTGCCAAACAACCACTGAAATTTGCTGACACCACCGTTAGAAGCGTGATGGATGATCATCCGATGACGTGTACACTTGAAACCGCAATTGATGAAGTCAGCCGTATCATGCTAAACCAGCATACACGCTACCTACCGGTATTGGATAACAGAACACTGATGGGTGTGATTTCCTTTTATGATGTTGCTAGGGCAATTCTTGAGACGCAAGATTTTGAAAACAAAATGCTCAAAGCCTATATTAGTAACTGGCCCAGCAACGAAGCACCGACTTGATTCAGGTAATACTTATTTATGGCAGGCAACACTTTAGGACGACTTTTCGCCGTCACCACATTTGGCGAATCACATGGCCCCGCAATTGGCGCCGTTATCGATGGCTGCCCACCGGGTATATCTTTATCTATCGATGACATTCAACCCGAGTTAAACCGCCGCCGTCCCGGCACGTCACGCCATGTTACCCAGCGGCGCGAGGCAGATACGGTTGAAATTCTCTCTGGCGTTTATCAAGGTACCACCACCGGTACCCCTATCTGCTTGCTGATACGCAACACTGATCAACGTAACCAGGACTATCATAATCTTGATGACACCTTTCGACCCGGCCACGCTGATTACACGTATTGGTATAAATATGGTATTCGTGACCCACATGGCGGCGGGCGCTCATCCGCACGCCTGACCGCGCCTGTGGTGGCCGCAGCCGCTATCGCTAAAAAATGGCTATATCAAAAATTTGGTATACAAATTCGCGGTTACATGTCACAACTCGGTGAACATCTCATCCCGTTCCATAAGTGGGAATATGTAGCACAAAATCCGTTTTTCTCACCAAATTTAGACATCGTCCCCACCTTAGAGGATTATATGGATAGGCTGCGCAAAGAAGGAGATTCATGCGGCGCCCGCATCGAGATCGTTGCGAATAATATTCCGATTGGTCTGGGCCAACCCTTATTTGATAAATTAGATGCTAATATCGCTCATGCGATGATGAATATCAATGCCGTCAAAGGTGTAGAAGTTGGCGCCGGGTTTAATTGCATCACCCAGCGCGGTAGTGAACATGGCGATGAAATTACCCCCTCCGGCTTTAGTACCAATCATGCTGGTGGCATACTCGGGGGTATCAGCAGTGGACAAGACATTTTAGTATCGATTGCAATCAAACCGACTTCTAGCATTCGCATTCCCCGTCAGTCAATTAATAAAAAAGGCGAGCCGACCCTTGTTAGCACGCATGGCCGACATGACCCTTGTGTCGGCATTCGTGCGACGCCAATTGCCGAAGCCATGCTGGCATTAGTCCTGATCGAGCATGCCTTGCAGCATCAGGCACAGTGCGCTGATGTCAGCCGCATATAGAAAGATCACCGGTGCTCCCTATCCAAATCAATACTACGCAGTACGTGAGTCAGTCACTCGATGAACGAATACGTTTCATCGTTTTACATTACACGCAATTAAATTTTGCCGACTCAATCAAAGCGCTGACTGAACCTGACCATCATAGTGCGCATTATCTGATTGCAGATAGTAATCCAGCCGAAGTTTTTCAACTGGTTCCAGAAACTAAACGTGCTTGGCATGCTGGCCTCAGTGCTTGGCAAGGTAGAAATAATTTAAACGATACTTCGATCGGTATTGAAATCATCAATCTAGGCTACCGCCAAGCCGATACTGGGAAAATAGACTGGTGCGCTTACCCAGATTATCAAATCAGCGCGGTGATTGGATTATTACAAAATATTATGTCGCGCTATCC
>JBIKXM010000244.1:0-2881 GCA_044355755.1 Burkholderiaceae bacterium
CGCCTTGGTCTAAATTATCGTCATGTGCTGCATCAACGCCGCGCGCTATATCTGGGCTTTGCTTGTCATACGCGACCAATACCGCGCAGCCTTTATGATCAATACCATATTCAGTATTGTCATAACCAATTTGTTTAATCGTTTCGCGTGCAATTTGACTGTAGTCTACATTCGCGGTTGTTGTGATTTCACCTGCGAGGACAACGAGGCCGGTATTGCATAAGGTTTCCGCAGCAACACGGGCATATTTGTCTTGAGACAAAATCGCATCGAGGATAGCATCGGATATTTGGTCAGCCACCTTATCTGGGTGGCCTTCTGAGACAGATTCAGAAGTAAAGTAATAATTGCCATTAGAAATAGTATGTGCCACATTAACCCCTTGTCGTTGATCAATCTGCGTACCAACCACTTGGAACATCTTTTAATTACCCAATACTCGTTTGAGCAAAAAAGTGTATGTTTAGTGTGGCGACGCTTTAGCTGAATTTGTTAATCGCCCGCAAGTTGTCCACTTAACTCGGCGATAAAGGCGCGATTATAACATTAGGGTTTTCACAAAACAGTAGCCCGAGTCTTTACCTACTTGCTGTAAGGGGGTTCTCGAATACCTATATCTTGAGTCTCAGCGGGCCATACGCTACTGTGGTGCTGGCCCATCGGATGTGGTTGCGGCGGCAGTATCTACGCGATATCGTGAAACAGGTCGGCCAGTTTTTATAGAAGCGGTGTTGAACTCTGGTATAAAGTCGATCGGCTTGAATCACGTTAGTATTTTTTCTCTTTTACTTTATGCATTATTTGATGCTTGCATTACTCAATTTCTTTTTTTGGGTACTTTCGCTTTTGCCTATGCGCATGATTTATCTTTTAGGTGGTGGATTAGGCAGAATTGCGGCGATGTTGCCGGGGAGGTATGGCCAAAGATTGCGGGCTAATTTTTTGCAAGCCTATCCGCAGGCAACCTCAGCGATGCTAATTGAAGCAGCACGTTCGGCTGGAAGAATGGCTTTGGAAATGCCTTATTTTTGGTCGCGTACGAATCCTTTGGCGGCCTTTCCTGATTTGCTAGCAGAGCATCAATCAACGATCAACGGTATTTTGCAGCAAAAGCGGGGTGTTATTTTTTTAACTCCTCATCTAGGATGCTTTGAGATTTTGGCTCCGGCATTAGCGGCACGCTATGGATTAACGGCGATGTTTAAACCGCCGCATAAAATTTGGTTACGGGCTTGGATTGAAAAAAAGCGGAGTTGCTCTGGGTTAAAACTTGCTCCCGCACAGCAAAGTGGGGTACGTATGCTAGTTAAGGCTTTACGTCGTGGCGAAGCGATTGGAATACTACCTGATCAGACACCTCCGGCTGGGCAGGGGGTATGGGCTCCCTTTTTTGGTAGACCAGCTTATACATTGACATTAGTGCATAAATTACAGCGCTTATCGGGTGCGCCTATAGTATTGTTATTTGGTGAACGGCTCTCGGCTGGACGGGGCTATCGGATTCATCTGCGTGAATTACCGCAGCCCTTGCCAGGAGATCCTGTGTCAGCAGCTACCATGATTAACCAGGCGCTAGAGTCTTTAATTGCGCTTGCGCCGATGCAATATTTGTGGGCCTACAACCGTTATAAAACACCTTGATTCTTTATGTTGTATATCGATTTTTCCTGATCGGGTGTGAGGCTTGATAGGTGTAGTTAATACTATTTTTTCAACGTTCAAAAAATAAATATGCAGCGAGTGTTTTACTATTTAAATGCGTTATTGAGTGTCAGTTTTCTTCGATTATTGGCTTACTTTCCTTATCCTTGGGTGGCAAAGTTTGGAGAGGTGCTGGGCCATCTATTATTTTTTCTACCGACAAAACGTAAGCATATTGTTCTCAGAAACTTACAAATTTGTTTTCCGGATTGGTCTGATGCGCAGCGCTTAGAGACGGCCCATCAAGTTTTTCGTTACGTAATACGTAGTTTTGCGGAACGCAGCATATTTTGGTTTGCGAGCGTTAAACGCTTGCGCAAATGGGTGCAAGTCGATGATCAAGTGCATATTGCACAATTGCAGAACACGCCGCACATTATTTTGAACATGCATATGATGGGCATGGAGGCGGGCGCGATGCGCTTATCCGATTATTTGATGGAGACACGGCAAACCGGTGGCGCGAGTTTATATACTCCTATGCGTAATCCGTATGCTGATGCCTTCATAAAAAAGGCACGTGAGCGTTTTGGGGCGCGTATGCTACCGCGCGCTAATCAAGCGCATGCATTGCGATATTTGATTCGTGAAGGGGCAACCTTGCAACTTGCGCCAGATATGGATTTTGGTTTAAAAAACTCAGCATTTGTCGATTTCTTTGGTGCGCCAGCGTGTACCTTGACCGCTGTATCACGTTTAGTTCGCGTGACCGGGGCACACGTTATCCCTATCGTGACCGAATTACTCCCGCATTACCAAGGATACAAATTACATATTTTGCCAGCTTGGGAAAACTTTCCAGGCGAAAGTATAGAGAGTGATACGCGGCGGATGAATCTTTTTTTTGAGTCCTGCATTGCCCCTCATCCAGCCCAATATTATTGGGTGCATCGGCGCTTTAAAACCCAGCCAGCAGGACAAAAGCCTATATATGAAACCTAACCGAGTGCGCTGCATGAGGTAAGTTTTTTCGTACAAAAGGCATTGTTTTTTCAAACTTAATTTGTATAACGCGATTATTTGCAATATCATTTCTACTGTTTTTTGCTTTTTTGTGGGAATGTCACATCAAAGTGGACAAAATTTGAAACATTTGTACAATCCGTTGAATGTACGAAATAATAAATTTCTATTAAAAATTTTGCTTAGTGTCAGTAGAAAATAAGGAGACAACCAAATG
>JBIKXM010000245.1:0-2865 GCA_044355755.1 Burkholderiaceae bacterium
TGTGTTTAATGTTTTTGAGTTGTCTGCGCTAAATCATCATACCAAAATTGCTGGCGGGGTGATGGCTCACGAGTGCAGCGATTTATTGAAAAAATTCTTTCATCGTCAACGCCAAAAAGGTTGATTGCTTCCATGAATATTCAATTAGTAGCGCCATCAGGCTATCCAGCTGATCTTGCGGCGGTGAAAAAAGGCATTACCTTCCTGGAGCAACATGGGCATACAGTTAGGGCAGGGCAGGTGACAAATCGACGCTACCAACGCTTTGCCGGAAATGAAGCAGATCGTTTAGCTGATATCAATGGTATCGCGGATTTACCGAATGAGGTTGATGCGGTTATGGCGGTGCGTGGAGGATATGGGATCAGTCGACTGCTGCCGCAGATCGACTTTAATCGATTGGCCGCACGGATTCAAAACACAAACATACAGCTGATTGGACATAGTGACTTTAGTATTTTGCAGTTGGCACTCTTAAAGTACGGTGTCGCAAGCTATAGTGGGCCTATGCTGTGCTCTGATTTTGGGTACGATCAACCTAATCCCGTTATGTTTGAAAGTTTTTCTACCGCAATCAGCGGTAAAGCACTCAAATATAGCTTTACAAGCGATGTTGAGTACCAGATTCAACTCGAAGGCATAGTGTGGGGCGGTAATCTTTCGGTGATGATGAGTTTATTGGGTACACCTTATTTCCCAAAGATTGAGCAGGGTATCTTGCTAATCGAAGACGTCAACGAACATCCTTATCGCATTGAGCGTATGCTTTTGCAATTACATTACGCTGGTGTTCTATCCAAGCAAAAAGCGCTGATACTAGGGGACTTTTCTAACTATCGCTTGACAAGCTATGATCAAGACTATGATTTGCTGGCTATGCGGCGCTACATTCAAGATATTCTGCCTATCCCCGTTATTTCTGGTTTTCCATTTGGACATATCGCACACAAATTAACGGTGCCAATTGGTATGCCCGCCACCCTCTGCGTCAAAGGCAAGCATGCCGATTTATCTTGGCCAGCTAGGAGCGCTTGAGCAGCGGCAACGCAAAATCACTCAGATAAAGCATGCGATGAAATATAGTCATTTTGTCGCGCACGGCTTACTGAAAAATTTTGATAATGCTAGAATTCTCGGCTTCTTATGATTTGTAAATAAAAAGGTTTTACCGTGCTCGCTACTGCCAATATCACAATGCAATTTGGTCCCAAACCCTTGTTTGAAAACATTTCTGTCAAATTTGGTGGGGGTAACCGCTATGGCTTGATTGGAGCAAATGGTTGCGGCAAGTCAACCTTTATGAAAATTTTGGGAGGGGACTTAGAGCCTACTTCCGGTAATGTGATGCTTGACCCCGGTATTCGTTTAGGCAAACTCAGACAGGATCAATTTGCTTACGAAGATATACGTGTCTTAGATGTCGTGTTGATGGGGCATACGCAAATGTGGCAAGCAGCTCAAGAACGCGATGCGATTTACGCTAATCCCGAGGCAAACGATGAAGAATATATGCGTGCAGCCGAACTTGAGGCGCATTATGCTGAACTCGGCGGTTATACCGCCGAAGCGCGCGCCGGGGAACTGTTATTAGGGGTAGGCATTGCCGTCGATAAACATCAGCAGCCTATGAGTGTGTTGGCACCGGGCTGGAAATTACGTGTATTACTGGCTCAGGCTTTGTTTGCCGATCCCGATGTATTGCTACTAGATGAGCCAACCAATAACTTAGATATCAATACAATTCGCTGGCTTGAGGATATTCTCAATGAGCGTAACAGTACGATGATCATTATTTCCCATGATCGTCACTTTTTGAACGCTGTATGTACCCACATGGCGGATATGGATTACGGGACATTAAAGATTTATCCCGGCAATTATGATGATTACATGTTAGCGTCAACACAGGCGCGTGAACGTCAGCTTGCCGCCAATGCTAAGGCAAAAGAGCGTGTTAGCGAATTGCAAGAATTCGTGCGGCGTTTCTCGGCTAATAAATCTAAGGCACGACAAGCAACCAGCCGTTTAAAGCAGATCGATAAAATCCAAATTGAGGACATTAAACCCTCTTCTCGTCAGAATCCATTTATTCGCTTTGAATTTGAGAAAAAACTACATAATTTAGCCGTAGAAGCCAAAGAAATTCACAAACAATACGATAGAACGATTTTCACCAAACTCAACCTTGCCATCCAAGCTGGCGAAAGGTTGGCTATCATTGGTGAAAATGGTGTCGGTAAGACAACTTTACTGCGATCATTATTGGGGCCAAGTTGGCACGGGATCAAAATAGATCAGGGTGCGGTGCGCTGGGCAGAGCATGCCAATGTTGGTTATATGCCTCAGGATAGTAGCGAAATGTTTACCCAGGAAAGCAATTTACTTGACTGGATAGGGCAATGGACACAAGCGGGTGATGATGACCAGGTTATTCGTGGCACTTTAGGGCGCTTGCTGTTCTCGGGGGATGATATCAAGAAAAATGTCAAGGTATTATCTGGCGGGGAAAAAGGGCGCATGATCTGGGGTAAGTTGATGCTGGGCAAGCACAATGTCTTAGCCCTGGATGAGCCGACTAACCACATGGATATGGAATCCATTGAGAGCCTACAAATTGCACTCGAAAAATTCACCGGTACCTTAGTATTTGTCTCGCATGATAGAGAGTTTGTTTCTGCGCTTGCAACACGCATTATTGAGATTAAGAATGATGGGCAAGTAATTGATTTTTCAGGAAACTATGACGATTATCTACGTAATCAAGGGATAGATCCTTAGAAGTCGTCTTGAAATAAATTCATCGTAATTTAGCAAGCGTTATTTTGAGCATAGCGATGCGACAAATATTTTCAGCCGTTGCGGTCA
>JBIKXM010000246.1:0-2863 GCA_044355755.1 Burkholderiaceae bacterium
CTCAAGCATTACCGCGCATTAGCAACACGGTTCGATAAATTGAAGCGAAATTATCAGAGTACCGTTGCTATGGCATGTGTACTCTTATGGTTACCTATGTGAAACGTCAACAGACCCTAGCCAAAATTGAAATCAATGAACTCAAGTCCGCTTGCGATGCCATTGGCCTGCGGCACAAACAAACAACCTCGCGCATCGAAACAAAAAGATTGGCACCCGAAACACGCTTTCACCTCAAGTTTCCTGAGAATAGATATACATTCGATCATGAACGAGGCGAAGTCTTTAAACTCAAACATGGTTTACTGAATTGGATAGGCGGACACCTACTCGATACTGCTGAAAAAATACAAACTGACCGCACACATCAAGCATCACCAGAAACATTGAGCCAACACATTAAACTCAAAGCAGTTTGCCGCATAGCCAACTTCAGCAACGCTCTAGGTAATGCCCTCACTACCTACGAGAAAGTAGAAAACGTCGAAGCCATCGCTGCACGCAATGCTCTGTATCAAGCCAAAGAAACAGAAAAAGCAAATTTAGCGGGTCGCCTTCATGCTAAAGAAGCCGAACTCGATAACCTTATCAAAACAGGCAACAAAGAAGGCAAAAAAACATTGATCGTCATGGATGAATCGTCGATGACAGGCGCGTACGATGCAGAGAAAATTTCCCATCTTGCGAAAGAAATAAATGCCCGCGTAATCTTTCAAGGGGATATCAAACAACATGGCAGTATCCCAGCAGGACGCGCATTTGAGCAAGCACAACGCGCTGGCATGAACGTCTCAATCCTTGAAGAAACACGCCGCTTTAATAAAGCAACCAAACAAACCAAACGAGCTATTACCGAAATGAGGCTTGGAAATTATGCGGCAGCTATTGAAGCGCTCGACAAAACCATCGTTTCAGAAAGAGAATTTGCCAAAGTGACTGCGGAGCGTTACCTTGAAAATATGCAATCGCTTAAACAAGCGGGCAACCTAAATCCAAAAGTAGGTGTTGTTGTAACGACAAATAAAGATAGGAAAGCCATCAGTGCCAGCATTCATAACCTTCTGCAAGACAAACAAATCATCGACACGAAAAACTACACCAAAGAACATCTCGACGATCCTAAAATGACCGAGGCCGAATACAGGCATGTTTCTGAACACTTAGCCAACGGTGTCGATAGACTCATTGCGAGAAGAAATTATAAAAATCTTGGTGTCAGTAAAGGCGAATTAGTTACCGTAAGAGACTTTGATGTTGCGCATAATCGTATACATGGCATCACAGAGTCTGGTAAAAAAATCACAATCAATCCAGACAAGCAAACAAAATTTACCCCAGCGAAGCTTGAGTCCAGAGAATATTCTGTAGGTGATAAAGTTGAAGCACGAGAAAATCTTTACCCAAATGGCAATCGTGAACAGCGTGTTCCTAATGGTGCACGCGGTGAAATTTTAGCTATTGACAAAGAAAGTGCGACCATTCAATGGCATGATGGTCAAAAAACAGTAATTGGCAATAAAGAAATGCAATTTGTTGATTTAGCGTATGCTCATACTACCTTTAAAGAGCAGGGTGCAACTAATGATCGCGAGATTATTGCTGTATCTGAAGTCGGTGCGAAAGTATTTAATAAACAAGCCGCCTATGTTGCAGCGACACGTGCAAAACACAATACAGAGATTGTAACCAGCGATCTAAAAACTTTACTGAAGAATGCAGGGAAAGATGTATCAAAAACAACTGCGATTGATATAGAAAATCAGCACAGTAATACCTCTGATATCTCTAAAGAAAAAACCTTCGATCAAATGATGCAATCCATTTTGTCTAAAACATCATTCAAAGAGCAAGAGATATCGCAATTATCAAACAGCAAATCAATTCAACATACAGGCTCAGTAGCGACAAAAAATACCAAGCAAAAAGATATCAATATCGAGCAGTTATTGCAGCGGTAGGCATCGCTGCAGAATCACGCCCTGCCTGATAACACAGATTTTTTACTTGCGCGTTTTGTATGGATAGGAGGCACATAACACGACATTTCGATATGAAGGCCCGCAGCCGTTGCCATATTGACCAGCGCATCTAAAGCAAACAAATTAATTTTTCCGCGCATGAGATCAGAAATACGGGGTTGTGTGACACCAAACAACCTGGCGGCTTCAGATTGATTGAGTTTTGTATGCGTAATATATTCCGCGAGTGTCATCATCAAAGAAGAGCGGAGCTTCATGCTTTCAGATTCTGCATGCGTATCTTCAATCGCATCCCATACATGACTAAATTGTTTAGTGCTCATGCTTTAACTCCTTAACCAGATCACGATAGCGCTTTTCCGCCAATTCCAAATCCGCCTTGCTTGTTCTTTGCGTTTTTTTCTGAAAACAATGCAATACGTAAATCGCATCAGAAAATTTAGCAACATAGACGACGCGGAATATTCCCGTCATATCTCTAATACGTATTTCCTTAACCCCTTGACCAATCGTTGGCATGGGTTTCCAATCATCTGGGTCATACCCATGTTGTACCCTATCAAGTTGATAACCAGCATCACGCCTGGCTTGAACAGGAAAATCACGTAGATCGTCAAGCGATGTGCCTTGGAATACGATAGATTTAAGAATGGTCATAACGGCCATTATACAAAATTTTGTATAATTCGACTAGCCTATGAAATGGCTATTTTTTTCAACTGCCTTCTGGTTTAGACGTGATACCTATGCCCGATAAGGGGTTGCCTCAGAAAACGGAAAAAATCGTACGCTAAGCCGGTTGCAGAGGCCGTAGTGACCTGAACTTGCCTATGCCTATCTTGGTATTGCTGCGCCACAAATAGTCGCCGGTCAAATTGATGTGC
>JBIKXM010000248.1:0-2859 GCA_044355755.1 Burkholderiaceae bacterium
CAAAACTTTAACTCGGACTATCTGACCTTCTTTGAGCCACTCTTTAATATCTTTGATACGTTCTTGAGCAACCTCGGAAATATGCAATAAACCATCTTTTCCAGGCAGGATATTCACAATCGCACCGAACTCAAGCAATTTAATCACCGGGCCTTCATATATTTTCCCAATTTCTACTTCCGCTGTAATGGCTTCTATACGACGCCGTGCTTCCTCCATGCCGTCAGCATTAGTTGAGGAAATCGTGACCACACCTTCCTCGCTGATATCCACACTGGTATTCGTTTCTTTAGTCAACGCTTGAATCGTCGCACCACCCTTACCAATCACCTCACGAATTTTATCTGGATGGATTTTTAAGGTAAGCATACGTGGCGCATGCACCGACAGTTCCTCACGCGCACCGCCTACTGCCTGCTGCATTTTCTCAAGAATATGTAAGCGTCCTTCACGTGCCTGAGCAAGCGCTACCTGCATAATTTCTTTGGTAATACCCTGGACCTTAATATCCATTTGCAAAGCAGTAATTCCTGTGCTCGTTCCGGCTACTTTAAAATCCATATCGCCCAGATGATCTTCATCACCTAAGATATCAGTCAAAATAGCAAAACGATTATCTTCAAGAATCAAACCCATCGCGACGCCGGCAACGTGTGCTTTTAAAGGCACACCCGCATCCAACATAGCTAAACAACCCCCACACACCGATGCCATCGATGATGAACCGTTGGATTCAGTAATTTCAGAAACAATGCGTGTAGTGTAGGCAAATGCATCCTGTGCCGGCAATACTGGCACTAACGATCTTTTAGCCAAACGACCGTGGCCAATTTCCCGTCGCTTGGGACTACCGACACGGCCAATCTCACCAGTCGCAAAAGGAGGCATGTTGTAATGCAACATGAAACGCTCACGATGCTCGCCAGATAACGCATCGATAACCTGTTCATCACGTGCAGTCCCAAGCGTCACCACTACTAACGCTTGCGTTTCCCCACGTGTAAATAATGCAGAGCCATGCGCACGCGGCAAAACCCCTGTACGTATCTGAATCGGACGTACCGTGCGCGTGTCACGCCCATCAATACGTGGCTCACCTGCCAGTATCTGACTACGGACGATTTTTGCTTCTAAATCAAACAAAATCGTATCAATCCCAACATGCTCAGTTTCAGCTAATTCGCTACTCAACTGAGCTTGCACCGCTGCTTTGATTTCTTTTAACTTCTGAGTACGCTCTTGCTTTTGCCGTACTTGGTAAGCCTCAATTAAAGCCGGTTGAGCCAACTCAGTTACTTTAGCAATTAAGGCTTCATTTTTTGGTGTGGGCTGCCAATCCCAGTCTGGTCTACCTGCTTCACGCACAAGCTCATCAATCATCTTAATGACCGCTTGCATCTGCTCATGACCAAATACCACTGCACCCAACATAATCTCTTCAGAAAGCTGTTGTGCCTCTGACTCAACCATTAATACAGCCCGCTCCGTGCCCGCAACAACTAAATCCATTTCACTACTATTTTGTTGCGTTACTGTTGGATTCAGAATATAGCTACCATTTTGATAACCAACACGCGCTGCGCCAATCGGCCCATAGAAAGGAATGCCTGATACTGCCAATGCGGCTGAAGCCGCAATCAGTGCTGGAATGTCAGCAGGAATTTCTGAGTTAAGTGACAATACATGCACTACAACTTGCACTTCATTATAGAAACCCTCTGGAAACAAAGGACGCAAAGGCCGATCAATTAAGCGCGACACCAATGTTTCATGTTCAGAAGGGCGCCCCTCACGACGAAAAAAGCCACCCGGAATTTTTCCAGCAGCATAGCTCTTCTCAAGATAATCAACAGTCAATGGGAAAAAGTCTTGGCCCGCCTTAACATCCTGGGCTGCGACAACGGTCGCTAATACTACCGTATCATCGATGTCGACTAAAACAGCCCCGTTTGCTTGACGTGCAATTTCTCCAGTCTCCATGCGCAGCGTATGCGCACCCCACTGCATAGTTTTGACAGTTTTGTTAAACATTGATAGGCAACTCCATTTTTATTTTTTTCATTTAATACCCAAAGAAGCGGGTATCAACTTGAATTCAAAAGACAATATGCCTGTACCAGCAACCGCCGGCACAGGCATATTACAGACATATAGCAAATTATTTGCGCAGACCAAGTTTTTCAATCAAACCACGATAACGCTCTACATCACAGCGTTTCAGGTACTCTAGCAAACGGCGGCGGCGGCTTACCATTCTTAGCAAACCGCGGCGGCTATGATGATCTTTCAGATGCGCCTTAAAATGAACAGAAAGATCATTGATGCGGGCGGTCAACAATGCGACTTGTACTTCAGGACTACCCGTGTCCCCGGTACCCCGTGCATGTTGTTTTATAATATCAGACTTATTGGCAACAGAAATAGCCATTATTTTTCCTTTATTAACAAGCGGTCACAGAAGAAAAGCTGTGCCGTGAGGTTAAAACCACACAAAAAGTTTATTCAAACACGATAGATTTGAAATATATAAACTAAAACGCTATACGATTCACACATCTATCATTTTTACCAAATAACCCCCTTGCGCTAGGCGGGGACTATACCATATTTCAATTTATGTAGCAGTGCACTGCAATAAGCATGCAAACTACCGATAAGGACGGCGGAGGAGAAAAAGCTTATGCCAATGATGTAACCCGCTTCTTCATTCACCATGGAAACATGCTGCTTCGCTATACCGGTGATCAAATAGATACATTAGAACAGCGGAGGTAATTCCATACGCTATCTATTGCTATCTATTGACTTGCTCACTGCCAAGTGGGAGTCAATTTGAGTTGATTTTTTAATACCGAGCCG
>JBIKXM010000247.1:0-2859 GCA_044355755.1 Burkholderiaceae bacterium
GTTGTCTGAGTGGTGGCCAGATTTTTTTGCTTCATCTAACTCCATTTGTAAGAGATGAATTTGCTCAAGATATTTCTGTGCTTCAAGTCGAAAGGCACCAAGTTGTCCTGGCATAGTTACAGGTGGTTGGTCAGATATGGATTGTCGAGGGGCTGACGCTACTTTGTCTGCAAGGTTCGCAGTTTTTTCAAGGAGACGACTTTTTAATTTGTTACTCATTTTCAGCACCTTTGTTTTCTTGGTTGACCCACTCCTGGTATGCCCATGCGTTTTGGATTTCAATTTCGATTTCGTCAACTACGGAGTCAAATGATTCAATAGCTCTGTTGTAAGTTCTTTGACTACCTTCGTATGTAGAAATGTCATAAATGGTTTTAAACTCAGCACTAGCATTAGTTACTAAATCTGTATCTAAGATTTCAGCATTACCAAGAATCTCTGGGTACGTTTGTCTAATCCATGATTTAACGACATCAGTTGTTGCTGCTTGAGGTTTAACTTTCGAAGGAATTACTTTAATAAATTTAAATTGCTTTCTTACGGAGCGCTCATTTTTTAATGATTTGAATAGCTCTGCAAATTGCCTGAAAAATTGAGTGCTTGAGGCGAAGTCGAGAGTTTCTGGTGGTAATGGAACAATCATTCCATCAGAAGACATGAATGCACCTATCGCTAAATAAGATAGAGTGGGCGGGCTATCAATGATGATGACATCATATATTTCTCGAAGTGGGTCAAGAGCTTTATCTAGTATTTTCCAAAATTCATATTGAGGGTCAGTAGATTGCTTATTAGGTATATAGTAGTCCGCACCAAATAATGAGGGAGATGAAGGTATTAGATCTAGCGAATCCCAATAACTTGGAATTGCTGCATATGTAAGATCTGATTTGTCACCATATACGGCTGGCATTACGGTCATATCTTCAGAAACTTCCGCATCAGGAACATAGCCCATCATCGTTGTTGAAGATGCCTGTGGATCAAGATCAATTAGCAATACTTTATGTCCGTGCAGAGTTAAGCCTTGTGCAACAGCAACAGCACAAGTAGTTTTACCAACCCCGCCTTTAAAGTTACCAACGCATATGACTATAGCCTTAGCATTAATTGGCTTTGATTTGTATTTCCCAAGAGTTCTAATAAACTTTTGAGCTTCACCCAAAGAAAATTCCCTATTGCGACTAGTTCCTTTCAGGTTACCAGTAGGATATTCGCCAGATTTATTGCCACGATTACATAAATAATTAACTTGTGTCCGTTCAATTTTGCATATCTTTGCCAGTCTAGAGGCAGTGATTATCGGGGGCATTTTTCTAGGCCACGGCTCTAATAGATCATCTCGTAATCTTGAGAGAGTATTTTGTGCACGATCAGCTAAAGCAATTAAACCATCAATATCTATGACGGTTCTTGGTGGCGGAGGATTTTTCAATGCCATTCAGGTTATCCTAAGTTTGGTTTTGTAATCGAATTTAAATTAAAATATCTGATTTCGGTTACAAATTATTTCTTTGGATAATACTAATGCAATTGAATAATTGCAAGTATGTTTTGAATACGATAGGAAATTTTTTCATGATTTTGTATGGTCTCCTACTTGTAAAATTTATTTACTTTTTGCTGCCTGGCAGAATATTTTATATTAAAGTATAGATTAAATATTTCGTATTAAGGGATTATTTTTATTTGTCCCATAATATGACACTATATGGAGACAAATAAGTACTATGGATAAAAGAACAAAAATTTATATGGCTGCAATGCTACAGGGTAGTTTGCTACTCGCATCGCTGCCTATTTTGGAAGCGAAAGCATGTAATAGTGCAACAACTTTATTGTCTGTTTCTGGAAAAATTGCTCGAACGAATGATGATTCTGGCGCGTATTGTTTTTCTTATGAAGAATTTTTTTCTTTGCCGATAAATAGAATAACAACTGGAACGGTGTGGACAAGTAAATCGAATTTCGAAGGACCATATATCCTTGATGTGCTTCAGCGTGTTGGCGCGTACGGAATGAAAGTTGAGGTTATGGCGGAAAATGATTACAGCCATACTATCTTGGTTGATGATTTTAAAAAATTTAATCCGATATTAGCTTATTTAAAAGATGGTAAGCGCTTGGATATTTCAGACTTTGGCCCTTTGTTTTTGGTTTACCCACGAGACAGTTTTCCGCAAGATCTGTCTTTACCAACGGCAAGAGCAAAATTTGTTTGGAATATATACCGTTTAGAAGTAAGGTAAAAACTATATGCGTTATCGCCTTACATTGTTGATTATATGTTGTGTGCTTGCGGTTATTTTGGCTTTGATGTTTCCGTTCTATTTGAATAGTTTTCTTGCTTCAAAGGAAGAGAGTGGTACGGTCATTCATCAGGGTGAAGATTTTTATTGGTCACCAGTCCAATTGCAAATAATGTTCGAACGATTTTCTGATGAAGTGTCTCGTTTTGGGATTGGTTTGAGTACCGTAGATAAAGTTAAAAAACGCTATTTTCTTTTAGAGTCGAGAGAAAAAATTATGCGTGCTACTGAGGAGTTAGGAACGAATATAAATACAGCAGAAGAATATCAAAATACCATGACTTCAGTAGAAGATTTTCTAAAAGAAATTAAGCCACACGTCGAAGGTCTTACTATTTCTGTTGTTCCTAATATTCTCCGAGAGGTTGACAAAATACGAAGTAAGCTTGTCAAGCTAGCCGCACTTTCACGTGCTGAAGAGTTAAAAATAAGAGAGG
The DNA here is from genome assembly GCA_044355755.1 of Burkholderiaceae bacterium. Classification (GTDB taxonomy): domain Bacteria; phylum Pseudomonadota; class Gammaproteobacteria; order Burkholderiales; family Burkholderiaceae; genus JADYYQ01. The sequence goes on from JBIKXM010000247.1 coordinate 2,747, forward strand.
ATCGCACGTTAGAGGTTATAGAGAAAAGACGTATAGTTTATGGAATAGGAATTACGTTATGGACATTGGTTAGCGCATTTGCTGTTTTGCTTTTTTTTAAAATAAAAAAAAAT
>JBIKXM010000249.1:0-2848 GCA_044355755.1 Burkholderiaceae bacterium
TTTCGGCTTTAGTTGGACAAGAGCATGTTGTTCGAGCATTAACCTATGCTTTAGAACACAAGCGCTTGCATCATGCATGGCTATTTACAGGGACACGTGGTGTCGGTAAGACAACCTTGGCGCGTATCCTCGCAAAATCCTTAAATTGTATAGGCCCAGATGGAACGGGTGATATGACCGCCCAGCCTTGCGGGGTGTGTCGCGTTTGTACGGAGATAGATGCAGGACGTTTTGTCGATTATATAGAGCTTGATGCAGCTAGTAACCGTGGGGTTGATGAAATCACCCAGTTATTAGAGCAAGCCGTGTATGCACCGAATACAGCACGGTTTAAAGTGTACGTGATTGATGAAGTGCACATGTTGACGCATCATGCTTTTAACGCCATGTTAAAAACATTGGAAGAGCCGCCTGAGCATATTAAATTTATTCTGGCAACCACCGACCCACAAAAAATCCCAGTTACCGTATTGTCGCGTTGTCTGCAATTTAATCTCAAGCAAATGCCGGTGGCGCAGATTGTCAGTTATTTAGAGCAGGTGTTGACAGCGGAGAAAATTGCTTTTGATCATCATGCGCTACGTTTGATTGCGCGTGCCGCGCAAGGGTCGATGCGCGATGCATTGTCGCTCACTGATCAGGCAATTGCTTATGGCGCAGAATCGGTGACTGAGAATATTGTGCAAAGTATGTTAGGCGCACTAGATCAGCGCTATTTAGTCCGCATACTCGATAGTTTGGCGCAGCAAGATGGCCCGGCATTACTTGCGCTTGCAGATGAAATGCTGACGCGTTCTCTTTCCTTGAACCTTGCTCTGAGTGAATTAGCATCACTGCTGCATAAAGTTGCTGTCGTGCAATCTGTGCCCGAGGCTCTATTAGATAGTTGGGTTGAGGTAGACGAGATAAAACGCCTTGCAGCGGTATTTGATAGGCAAGAAGTGCAACTATTTTATCAAATTGCGAATCATGGACGTCAGGATTTAGTCTTAGCACCAGATGAATATGCTGGTTTTACAATGACGTTACTGCGTATGTTGGCGTTTAGACCACGTTTTTTAAATGAAGTAATGCAATCAGCCGTTACGTCATCGTCTGTAATCTCTCAGGTTGAGAAGACTGCGCCGTTACCTAAACAACAGAGTTCGGCTCGGGTATCTAGGCAAGAAAACCTGACCCAACCCAGTTCGGCAGGTATCAATTCAGAAAAAACAAGCTTGGCTCGGGATAACCATGCGTTATTGCCCAAGCCTAGCGTGATGGCCGAACATAAAAAAAATGCCGAATCTGTGCCAGAGCTTACTCAAGCCTCCGCGCATCAGCTAACTCAGAGCGAAACGGTTGCGTTAACGCCGCAGAGTTGGCCCCAATTCGCAGCTGCTTTACCGTTACGCGGCTTAGTACGGCAACTGGCGCATCAAAGTGAGTTAACGCAAATAGAGACTGTGGCACAAGGTATGCTTACTTTGTGTTTACGTGTTCCCGTAGCGCAGATGACCGATACAGTTTTGGCGCAGCGTTTAGAAAAGGCTCTCGCCGAGCGTTTGGGGCAAGCAGTCAAACTGGTGCTAACCATCGGTAAGGTATCTGCGAGTGCTGCCAGTATTGATGCCGAGGTGCGCGAGGCGAAGCAGCAAATGGTTGAAAAGAAAGTCGGTGCGGACCCATTCGTGCAGCAATTAATTGATGAATTTGATATGGAGATTGTGCCAGGGTCGGTGCAGGCTCGCTCTTGAAAAGATTATTTGTAGAACCTGAGTTCTGCGTTTTTTATTTTTAATTAAGGAGTATTAGTCATTATGAAAAACCAACTCGCTGGCTTAATGAAGCAAGCTCAACAGATGCAAGCGAACATGAAGCAAGCACAAGAGGAATTGGCGCAACTTGAAGTAGAAGGTCAAGCTGGGGCAGGTATGGTGAAAATAATTATGACCTGTAAATATGATGCCAAGCGGGTCATGCTCGATCCAAGTTTGCTGGCTGAAGACAAAGATATGCTCGAAGATTTGATTGCTGCGGCGATCAATGATGCGTCGCGCAAGGTTGAGGAGGCGACTCAGAAAAAAATGGGCGGGATCACCGGTGGCCTGTCTTTGCCTGGTGATTTTAAGTTGCCGTTTTAAATGAATGCTTAGACGACCGCAACAAAACAGTTAAATGGAAAAATCATCGTCAGTTTTGCAAGGATTGGTCGATGCCTTGCGTGTCTTCCCTGGTGTAGGCCCACGTCAGGCACAACGTATGGCTTACCATTTATTGCAATATGAGCGTGCTGGCGCAGAGAAACTCGCGCAGATGATTACGCACGCTGTCAGTGTTTTGCGACACTGTATTCAGTGTCACACTTTGACCGAAACTGAAACCTGTGCGACCTGCGCGGATGCGCGGCGTGATCGTGGCTTATTGTGTGTGGTTGAGACACCTGCCGATCAGTTTAAAATCGAGCAAACCTTAGCATATAAGGGCATGTATTTTGTATTATTAGGCAAGCTATCCCCGATTGAGGGGATAGGACCAAGTGAAATACATTTTGAACAGTTGATGCAGCGTGTCATGCAAGCCTCGTTTCCTGTGCGTGAAGTTATTGTTGCGACCAGTTTTACGAGTACAGGTGAGGCGACTGCTTATGCGATTGGAGAATTACTTAAAAATCATCCAGTTAAAGTGACCCGCTTGGCACGTGGTGTACCAAGCGGCAGTGAATTAGAGTATGTTGATGTCGCTACCATAGCCAATGCAGTACTGGAGCGACGCACTTTAGATTAAAGGTGCTGCATCTTAATTGATCTGATCGGGCGCACAATTCATCATCACTCGCCCTGTAATTTCTTTGACATTAGATAGATCT
>JBIKXM010000250.1:0-2846 GCA_044355755.1 Burkholderiaceae bacterium
AATCGTGCACTTTATCGGTAAAGACATCCTATACTTTCATACGCTATTTTGGCCAGCACTGCTGCAATTCTCTGGACACCGTACCCCCAGTAACGTATTCGCCCATGGCTTTTTGACGGTGAATGGGGAAAAAATGAGTAAATCGCGCGGTACCTTTATTACCGCAAGCAGCTATATCGATAGTGGCTTAAATCCGGAATGGTTACGTTACTACCTTGCCGCACGCTTGAATGCATCGATGGAAGATCTCGACTTCAATCTGGAGGATTTTATTGCGCGGGTCAATAGCGATTTAGTCGGTAAATATCTGAATATCGCCAGCCGCTGTGCGGGCTTTATCGTCAAACGGTTCGCCGGTAAAGTTCATTGCGATGCCTTAGTTAACCATACCTTACTCGATAAACTACGCGGCTGTAGCGCAGAAATCGCGCGACACTATGAATCCCGCGAATATGCACGAGCCATACGTGCCGTGATGGAGCTAACCGATGCCACTAACGCCTATATCGATACCCAAAAACCATGGGATTTAGCTAAAGACGCACAGCAGGCAAGCCAACTCCATAGTGTATGCAGTGTCGCGCTGGAGGCATTCCGTTTACTGACACTCTATTTAAAACCCGTGTTACCGGCGCTAGCAGAGGCTGTCGAAACATTCATGGGGATTGCCCCATTAAATTGGATGGATGTCGAGCATGCGTTAAACGATAAACACACCATTCAACCCTACCAACATCTGATGCGCCGAATTGAACCGACACAAATCAGTGCCTTACTCGAAGCTAACCGTCAATCTATCACTGCGGCTGCCCCCGCGACCCAGAACCCTGAGCCAACGATACAACAACCAACCAAACCGAATGATAGTGCTACCGCGGTTATTAATATAGATGACTTTGTCAAAGTAGATTTGCGCGTGGCCAAGATAGTGGATTGCCAATTAGTCGAAGGTTCAAAAAAATTACTGCAACTGACACTTGATATAGGTGAAGCGCGAACCCGCAATGTATTTTCAGGGATACGTAGCGCATACACCCCCGAACAACTGATTGGTAAATATACAGTGATGGTGGCTAACCTCGCACCGCGCAAAATGAAATTTGGTATTTCCGAAGGCATGGTCTTAGCCGCCTCAGCAGAAGGCACTGAAGGACTCTATTTATTAGAACCTCACGCTGGCGCACAGGTGGGCATGCGTATCCAATAAATTGCAGCGCGGTACCTATCGCGACTACCCGTAGTCAAGCAGATCTGCGTTGCTATGCCAGTGAAACAGCACAGCGGAGAGATTATGAGATGCGCCTACACTGTGCCGTTTCCTTGGCACGGACGTTCCGGCGCATCAATACGGCCAGGAGAGTTGAGCTGGGGTTTTAAGCAGCATACTGCGAGCCTGCGAAACGGTCTGCGCGTGCAAGCGCAGACCCGCCCGCTGGGGCGGTTTTGCGTAAGTTCGATTATTGATAGGCCAAGGTAAAAGTAGTGATTGCATCTGCGATACCCGGCTTCAGCGCATCACCGCTTGCGACTGATACATAACGTGCGGTTAATGGCAGTAACACCTCGCCTCCTTGCGAACTGGTCGTAATCGGTATTTGACCAGGCGTTCCCAGTGCCGAGCTATCGGATCCGTAGGAAATAGCTTTATTGTCACGATCAAAGATGCGAATACCTGCCCCTTTTGCGGTCGAGCTTTTCGTTAGACTTAAGATATCTGTGCGGTTATTTGGATTACTCATATCAGAGAAAGTAATAAATGCCCGTGTCCCGGTAGCACATTCAAATGAAATATTAAAAGCTGTACTGCTATAACCAGATTTTGCGCCCGAGACTAAATCTTTCGGAATCGCTCCCATAGCAACCAACAAGTCTTTGGTTTTGACACGACAGCCCGTGGTCACGACCCGTACTTTCGCCAAACTAAACTTAGCCTCACTCACCGAAGCACCTGACGGATTTTGAAAACTAAAACGAAAAATCTCCTCCTTGGTTTCCCTATCATCAATCTGTATCGCGGTTTTGATCAGTTCAACCTGTAAATTACCCTCAATAAAGGCACTCGTCGAAGCAACTTGCGACAATATAAAGCGTTCACCCACGCCAGCAATCGACGGTATATTTTTAAGATTGGTCTTAATATCACGCAAAGCAATGCGTATGCCCAGCCCTGCTATCGTCGTCGGATAAACTTGTTGATAATCTTTGGTACCGCGATTATCACTCCTGGAAAAAAATAGAGAGGTTGCCCCGGCACCAAAACAATCGGGCCCCGCATCAAATCTTGCCGGTACCGTCGTGCTGGCAATCACACTCCCTATCGCTACATCCGGCATCACCATTAACTTCCCACCGATCGTTGCCGGAAAGCGGAAAATATTCAGCGCTGTGAAATCACAACCCTGAGCCAGTAATAGCGTCGGAAAGAGAGAAATGGTCGCTATCGAAAACTTCAAAAGGTATAACAAAAATTGATCATACTTCACACGTTCACGCATTGCATACTCCTGAAAAGATGCTTTATTTATCGTTCTCTGCTTTATCAACAATAGGCATAAAAAAGCGATTTTTTCAGTTTATTTCATTTGCAAGCATGAACATGCTGAGTTTTATTTTGTTAAAGATGTTTTTGCATTATTTTAAGAATGGCATTGAACTATTCATTTTTTTAACAACAGAATTCGCTCGCTTATCCGAGATCGTCTCATTAAGCAAACATGGAACAAAAAGCGAGTTGCGCATAGTTCTCCTCAAGTGCAGATGCTGGTAACCGCCACCATGCTTGAGTCAACCTAAAGATTTACCCTTAATGAGCGATTTTTTATTTTTCTTTTGTGAAAAAAACAATA
>JBIKXM010000015.1:0-9577 GCA_044355755.1 Burkholderiaceae bacterium
AGGGACAGTGCCTCATTGGCGACTCAAATCACATCTTGGCGCCTACCACACCGCGCCCAAGAGTCAAGGTAACAACGCATTAAGTGCCGGTACTTCCAAAACCGCTATCTGCACGCTGAGAAACATCAAAGGCGTCAACATAGCGAAACTGTGCCTGTATCACAGGAACGATAACCAACTGCGCAAAACGCTCCATCGGCGCTAAGGAAAAGGTTGTATTACCACGATTCCAAACGCTGACCATCACCTGCCCCTGGTAATCAGAATCAATGAGGCCAACCAAATTACCCAACACAATACCATGCTTATGCCCTAGCCCTGATCTCGGCAAAATCAATGCCGCATAGCCAGGGTCAGCCAAATGTAATGCTAAGCCTGATGGCACCAGATGCGTTGAGCCAGGCTGAAACTCTAAAGTTGTCTCTAAACAAGCGCGTAAATCGAGCCCCGCGCTGCCAGGGGTTGCATACTTGAGCGTATGCTGATGTAAACGCTGATCGAGAATTTTGATATCAATTTGCATAATAAATAATTACTAACACATTAAATTTTTCGTGCTTTGTATGCTGATACTGCATACATGGTCAAAATTGTAAATTTTAATTCAGATGGAGTCTGATACAAAAAATGCCATCGCTAAGGCTACTCCGGAAAACAGTGAAGATGCCATAGCCCCCTTAGTACAACCATGCAGCACAACTAATCTCTCGGCTACAACGACGCTACGATTTTTTCTTGGAATCGCAATTTTCTCTAATCAGCATAGTCAGCCAGTATGACCTTATTAGTGAGATTTTTATATACTCAAAGACAAACCATCAAGAAAAATGCACTTTTCGTAAGAAAGAAACAAATCTGTGCTTATGATAGCTATGCTTGTTGCACAAAAATATCTCGTTAAACCCAATCTAATTGTTTGTCGCAAGACCCATTAAAAACCACCAGCTATTATTTTAACTAGGGAGTTTGGATTTGATACACAACATCATGCTTCAGCACCGTGTTCGGTCGGCTGCGATCGATATTAAACCAGTTAAATCACCTGAAAATGAGCTAGCGCCAACTATACCCAATCCTGAGATTCAACAGAACGAATTAAAAAAGTTAGAACACATCATTCACAAACAACAGCAAACCCTACAGATACGCCAGCAAGTAATAGAAAAAAAATTACAGGATCTTGAAGACAAAAAGACAGATGCGCTTCAGAAAAAACTGGATGCAGAATCTGCGCAACAATCATTTAAAAGGGCACGAGATGATGCTATCAAGATAATTAATTCCTTTTTGCTCAAAACAGGCTGCCAAGTTATTCCAGAGCCAGGTTCGGCAGCATGGCATCAAGTCGTTGTAGCAGAAAAGAGAAAACTTTATTGCTTTTATACAAGCGACAATAATAAAAAAAATTGTTACGACAAATTAAAGCTACATTACGACACTTATTATCACACTTGGCATCAACAATATTTAAAAGTGAGTCAAGATAGAGAAGTCGCTGAAAAAAATTATCATGCAGCAGCACAACAGATCGCGACAATCAAACAGACAATGACTCTAGAAGAGCAACAACTGCAGCAATTAAAAGATACATATCAACAGCAACGCAATCTAAGCTCGCTTTTACACGAAGGCAAGCAACCCCTATTCGCTAAGGATAGGCAGAACGAAAAACCCGTATTACCAGAAATTCGCATAACCGATAGCGATGCCACAAATAAGATTGATAGCACGCCCAAACTCCTTGGGCCAGCTAGACCTGCTAAATCGTTTGATGTGTATATGCATCATACAGATGAAGAGAATCTACATTCGATTCATCGATTAGGACTTTATCCGGCTGGGCCAAGTGGACGTCAAAAAGGCATTGGTGATGAAAATGGGAATTGTTGTGCTGATGGTGTCTATGTTGTACAGCCAGGGAAAGCTATTATGGATCCACGTTCTGCGATTGCATTAGTTGTATCGACAGATTCACCCCATCCAGATGTCAATTATCACAATGGAGAAGCAGGTATTTTTTACCCCAAGAATACAACTAACAATCTCCCTCCAGTCCGCGAAGTGGAAGAGCGTGCTTGTCAAGCAACGTATTCGTTAACCTTACCGATTACACCGGAAACGCAATCAGGCCTACGACGCTTTTTGGAGCAAGATACTACGACTAGCACACAGGATGCAAGTGATATTGTGTTAGAAAAATTTAAGCGAAATTTTCCGATATGGGGTTTAGATAAAAATTTATGCAAAACCGTTTCCAGCAGTAAGAGTGAGCAAGACGGCGATACCTATAGCGAACAGGATAGCCTCTCGGATATTTCTTTATAGCTCGAAGAAGAGGTATGTAGCGACGAGACCATACACCTGACGGGCTATCGTGGGCATCCTAGTGGTGCACATAGTCCGGAAATGTATCCATGCTTACGTATTTATTACTTTTTTACTTTTTCAGCATCAGCGCGACTGGTGGTCGGGGTAATATCCATGTTTTATCGTAACGGAAATCGCTTGACCATCCTCATATACGCGCTAGTCAAGCAACTGAAGACCGTTACACAAGCGCCATGCATCCAAAATTTCTACGCCAAGTGAATCAATCAATATGATAGGACTTACGCAAAATTATTCCAGCCAGGCATGCCGACGAAGACCGCACAAACCAGTACAGCAACGAGGTGTAACGCCGCTGGGGCAGTTTTGCGTAAATCCTATATGAATCAGACTATGCTCGCAGAGGCTATAGGCCATGTGGTTGCGGTACGAGGTGGGGTAGTGGATGTGGCTTTTCCTAATGGTTACTTACCTACCATCGAATATGTACTATCTGTCGAGTGGGATAAATCAGACAAGCTGATACTGGAGGTACAGGCGCACCTTGATCGATACACCGTACGCACCGTAGCGCTACATAGCACCTATGGTTTACAACGGGGAACCTTGGTACGTAATCAAGGTAGTCCAATAAGGGTACCTGTTGGCAGTGGCGTATTAGGTCGCCTGCTCGATGTCACAGGTTCGCTTTGCGATCGCGGCCCAGCATTACCAGCTGACACGCCTTATCGCTCGATTCATGGTCAAGCGCCCCCGTTATCGGCACGTGGCAAATTTTCGGAATTATTTAATACAGGCATTAAAGCGATTGATCTGCTCACCCCTTTAGCACGTGGAGGCAAAGCCGCGATGTTTGGCGGTGCGGGTGTCGGCAAAACAGTTTTAGTGATGGAACTCATCCATGCGATGACAGATTATTATCAAGGTATTTCTGTGTTCGCCGGAATTGGCGAGCGTTCGCGCGAAGGACATGAATTATTAGACGATATGCGCAAGTCAGGCATGCTTGTGAATACGGCACTGGTATTTGGTCAAATGAATGAGCCATCTGGGGCACGCTGGCGAGTCGCGTTGACGGCCCTAACAATTGCTGAGTATTTTCGTGACGTAAAACAACAAGACGTTCTACTCTTAATGGATAATATTTTTCGTTTTGTGCAGGCGGGCAGTGAAATATCAGGGTTACTGGGGCGCTTACCGTCTAAAGTTGGCTATCAACCGACTTTAGCCAGTGAAATAGCCGCACTACAAGAGCGAATTACTTCTGTTGCCGGCGTTGCTGTTAGCGCCATCGAAGCGGTATATGTGCCGGCTGATGACTTTACGGATCCAGCGGTCGCCGCTATCTCAGCACATATAGATAGCAAAATTGTATTATCCAGAAGTATGGCCGCCCAAGGTATGTATCCGGCGATCGACCCCCTTAATTCAACTTCATCGCTATTAACCCCGAATATTGTCGGAACCGATCATTACCAGATTGCCGAAGCTGTACGTGCGACGATAGCTCGCTATCAAGAATTGCACGATATCATCTCTTTATTAGGTGTTCATGAACTGAGCACCACTGATCGTGTACTCGTTAACCGTGCACGTAAACTACAACGCTTCCTGACCCAACCATTTGCTGTGACAGAAGCATTTACTGGTAAACCCGGGCGCGCTATTACACGACAAGAGACGCTCAGCGGTTGCCAGGCTATCCTTGACGGCACATGTGATGACTGGCACGAAAAATCACTTTACATGGTCGGCACATTAGACGAGGCACGAGCCCTTGAGCAGGCCAGAACATTCACTGACTCAAGAGAAACACATGCAGCTGATACTCAATAGCCTGAATAGCCCGCGTGTCATCGTCGACAACATTACTTCCTTGCATGCGGAAGATCAAAGCGGCCACTTTGGGATTCATCCAGGTCATACTGATTTTCTAACCGTAATTGATACCAATATCGTGGAGTGGCTTACCTTCGATAATAAAGAACAATACTGTGCCGTTCGATGTGGTGTCTTGCGTGTTTCATCGGGCACCATGATCATGATCACCAGTCGTGAAATCATGTTGAGTGATAACCTAGCGCATTTGGAGTCAGTCGTGTTAGCTGAATTTAGACAGCGAGACGAAGTCGAAAGTACCCTACGTACAGAGTCACGGCAACTTGAACTACAAGTGTTAAGAGAAATGATGAGCTATCTCCATCCACAGGCTTCGTTCAATTATGGACAACGAATCAGCGAAAAATGAAGTAATCAGTCGCATTCAAAGCCGTTTACGTAGGCGACAGAACTATTTACGCGAAGGCAATCCATCGCTGCTACAACAATTTGCGCGTGTCGGTGTACTGGGTTGGCTGGTCGTGACACCGACCTTACTCGGCATTGCAATTGGACATTGGTTAGATAAAAAATTCAATACGGGCATTTTTTGGAGTGCGCCCTTGTTACTGCTTGGCTTAATCATCGGATGCTGTCTAGCTTGGCGTTGGGTTAATCGATCATGAATATACTGCAAGCACTCAATACGAGTTTTTGGATACATATACTCTGGTCAATATGTATTGGTTTCTTGATCGGCTATCTGCACTTCTACACACTACCTTGGAATATCAGCCTTTTTTTAAAGCGACGCAAGATGATCTATGCGATTGCGATACAAATCCTTCGTATAGCAATTGCAACAAATGTGTTATTCGTCTGTATCCGCTTAAATATCTCGCAATTAGCCGTTATCATAGGTTTTTTACTGGCACGCTGGCAAAAAATATCGGACTGGAAGAAAGCATGATAACGACGCCCCTCTCATCTTTACCGCTGTTTTCTCTGGGTAACATCCCTATCCATGCGCAAGTTGTCTCAACCTGGGTGATCATGCTCACCTTATATGGATTGTGCCGTTGGATATCACATCATTTGACATTACAGTCCAGCAAAGTCCAAACGTTGGTTGAACTACTCGTCAGTGCATTCCTAGAACAAATCCGTACAACGCTAAATATCAATCCACAACCCTATCTGCCTGTAATCGGTGGGCTATTCTTGTATATCTTATGTGCCAATCTGTCATCGCTGATACCCGGTCATGAGCCGCCTACTGCACATATAGAAACAGATGCCGCATTAGCAATAATTGTGTTTCTTTCTGTTCTAGTATTTGGCGTGCGCAGCCGTGGCTGCGTCGGATATATAAAGTCTTTTGCTGAACCCAATTGGTTCATGCTCCCCTTGAATATAGTGGAAGCGATTACACGTACCTTCTCACTGATGATACGACTGTTCGGCAATATCATGAGTGGCACATTCATCATCGGGATTATGCTGTCTCTCGCCGGTTTCTTAGTCCCCATTCCCTTTATGGCGCTGGATATATTGATCGGCATTATTCAAGCCTATATTTTCGGAACACTTGCATTAATTTTTATTGGCGCGGCGCTTGGCGAACCAAACATCGGGGCTGATCAAGCTCGCAAAAATTAAGGAGATGACATGAGTACAACGCATTGGATAGAAATCATCAGTATTATCGGTGCAGTTATCGCTGTCGCATTTGGTGCGATTGGGCCAGCCTTAGGAGAAGGACGTGCGATTGCTGCCGCTATGGATGCACTTGCCAGACAACCCGATGCTGCAAATACCATTTCACGTACATTATTCGTTGGCTTGGCAATGATAGAGACGATGGCAATTTACTGTTTAGTCGTTGCTTTGCTGTTACTCTTTGCAAATCCGTTTATTCGCTAACAACCGCATAGGACTTGCGCAAAATTGTTCCAGCAAGGCATGCCGACGCATACCTATCAAGTAGCTAGGCACGGTAGCGAATACGACGTAATGCCTTCAATTATGCAATGGTCTTCGGGTGCGACATTGCGCAGATCAATCTATCCGCATTGGCATATTTAGCTAGAACCCTTTTACTTGGTCCTGTATTGAGGAATCTATGAAGTTTGATTGCTGGACGCTCTTATTACAAACGATTAACGTTGCAGTTTTGATTTGGATATTACAGCGCTTCTTATTCAAGCCCATACTCACGCTAATCACGCAACGACAACAAGCGATACAACAAGCAACAGATGCCGCGCTCACTGCAAAACAACAAGCTGAGCAGGAACGTGCTGAATTGGCTGTGGCTCGTAGCAAACTTGATCGTGCACAGACCGAGATTCTGGCTGCCGCGCAAGCAGAAGCGCAACAAACGCGCAGCAAATTATTAACACAAGCACAACAAGAAGCAAGGCAATTAATGAGTGCCGCAGAAGAAAACATTAAACAGTCTATTGATGCTGCTGGACTCACACTGTGTAAGCGTGCCGAAGAACTGGCGCGTGCGCTAACACGGCATTTATTAACGCGCTTACCTAGCACGGTTTTGAATCACTACTTTATCGAAGATGCGTGTCAACAATTCGTGCAGTCACTGACTGCTCATACCGTATCAACACACAAGCCAGAGACTGAAACTATCATCACGGTCATCAGCGCAGCCATACTCACCGAAGCAGAACAAGCCTTATTACAAACTAAGCTGACTGCCCTCTCCGACTCTCCGCCAACATTCAACTTCATCGTTGATGATAAATTAATTGCAGGCATTGAATTACATAGTCGTTATCTATTAATCCGCAATAGCTGGGCGGCTGATTTAGAAAAAATTGCACAACAATTACAACCTCACGCACAAGCTAATGCAGAACTTTGATCATCTGCTTGAGTCATGGTGTTTCAATGCACAAATGACGCTGCAACAGATTCGACTTGTACCTTCGGTCATTCAGGTTGGGATAGTTGAAGCGGTTTTCGATGGCATTGCGCATCTTTCCGGTTTGCCTGATGCACGCTTAAATGAGCTGCTCCAGTTTGAGAATAATGATGTTGGTTTTGTACTGACGCTAGAACAAAAAGGGCTCTCTTGCGTCCTGCTTGATTCATCGACTCGACTCACGGCAGGCATGAAAGCCTATCGTACCGGCCAAGTGCTACATGTACCGGTTGGTCGCGCTTTACTAGGACGGATAGTCGACCCCCTTGGTCGACCATTAGACAATGCTGGCAAAATTCATGCTGATTGTTACGCAGCTATCGAACAGTCTGCGCCAGATATAGTGGTGCGTGATCATGTGCATGAGCCGGTACAGACCGGCATTGTTGTGGTAGATAGCTTATTCCCCTTAGGTCGAGGTCAACGTGAATTGATTATCGGCGATCGCTGCAAGGGCAAAACTGCATTGGCGGTTGACGTTTTAATCAATCAACGGGATAGCGATATGATTTGCATCTATATTGCGCTGGGTCAAAAGTCGAGCGCTGTGGCGCGTGTGATTCAAGCTATACAAAAATATGGTGCACCGGAACGCACCATTTTTGTCATTGCCACCGCCTCGGCTTCTCCTGGTTTGCAATGGTTAGCACCCTTTGCTGGATTTACTATGGCCGAATATTTTCGTGATCGTGGTGGCCATAGCCTAGTCGTTATCGATGACTTAAGTAAACACGCGGCAACCCATCGTGAACTGGCTTTGCTCACACAGCAACCACCTGGGCGTGAAGCTTACCCAGGTGACATATTCTACCTACATGCTCGCCTGCTTGAACGCGCCGCAAAACTCTCGCCACAATATGGAGGTGGGTCATTAACGGTTCTGCCAATTGCTGAAACTGAAGCAGGCAATTTAAGTGCCTATATTCCGACCAACTTAATCTCGATTACCGATGGGCAAATCGTACTTGACACACCACTTTTTTATTCAGGTCACATGCCTGCTGTCGATACCAGACTCAGTATCAGCCGTGTGGGTGGAAAAACACAAGCACCGGTTTTACGCACTATCGTCGAATCTTTGCGCCTTGATTATGCGCAATTTCTAGAGCTAGAAATGTTTACGCGCTTTGGCACCACACTCGATGCAAATATTCAGCAAACCATCTTGCGTGGCCAGCGTACTCGGGCCATTTTTGCGCAGGAACAATTTTCTGTCTTATCGTTAACAGCACAAATCGTCCTATTATTAATGCTCCAACGTGGCATATTTGACAAAGTTAATGCGCAACAAATAAATGCGTTCAAAAAAATATTGCCTGATTGGCTAAAGAATATCGGTCAACCATTTGCAGATGCGATTGATCAAGGCATCCTCCCAAAGCCAGAAATTATCGAACATTTTCTTCAATTATTGGCAGCGCTGCTCCAGCCCGCCAGCCTGCACAAAACCGCTACAGCATGTCCATAAAATATGCCGAATTACAAAAACATAAACAGAGCATAGCCAAGCTCGATAATGTCATTTCAGCCATGCGTGGGGTTGCCGCAGCACGTTTACAGCAATGTCAGCTCCAGTTAGATAATCTTGATGACTATAGCAATACAATTACGCATGCCATCTCACAGGTAATTGAGCTATTACCGCCTACACTATCTGATCAGAAAAGACCGATACACACTACTTCAGGTTTAGTACTCTTTTGCGCCGAATACGGTTTTTCTGGCACATTTACCGAAAAAATTTTCGATCATGTCATCGAAAAGCTTAGTCAAGCTAAATTGCTCGTCATAGGTAGTCGTGGCATACAGTTATCTCAAGCACGGGGGCTATCGGTAACTTGGCGCACGCCAATGATGACAAATTTAAATAATGCAAACGCAGTAGCTGATCAAATCCATCAAGAGCTCTACCGTCAGATTAATATGCATCATGTAAGCCACATCGAGCTTATCTATGCAAAACCACAATCACAAAAAATTGAAATCGTGCCACAAGCATTATTCCCTATCGACTACGCGCGTTTTACCGCTATCAGCCAAGCACCTCCGCCTTTATTGCACCTAAACCCTAAGTCGTTACTCGAGTGGTTAGCGCATGAATACTTATATGCACAGATCACTCAAGCGCTAATTTATACCTATGCCGCCGAAAATTCAGCTCGTTTACAAACTATGAGTGCCGCCCACGAAAATATCAAAAAGAAATTAGCGACACTGACACTTGAAGAACAACTCGCACGCCAGTCAGAGATTACCGATGAAATTATCGAAATTGCAAGCGGTGCTAGAAATTTAAATGGGCCTTTTTGAATTCAAATCGCTCGGCTACAGTGACATCATGATGTGGAAAATTGATTACAAGCTGAACTCTTAATTATTTTTGGCGTTCTGTTGCTGATAGTACAGCTGTCTATATTTTTTATAGGCAACATGCGCATTCATGTTAGCTATTTGCCAGCCGGTATAACCATCCAGCAGGCCCAGTTT
>JBIKXM010000251.1:0-2819 GCA_044355755.1 Burkholderiaceae bacterium
TAACCTTAGGTGCTCCAGGTGGCCCCTTCTCAGCTGGCGCTAATCTCGAAGTAGCGATGCCTTTATTCATGCAGGGTGGCGCAAAAGCATTAAATCCTATTGTTGCGAACTTCCAAAAAATGACCTCGCGTGTGAAATACGCTCAAATTCCAGTGGTCTGTGCAATCTCAGGTATCGCGCTGGGTGGTGGATGTGAGTTAATCATGCATGCAGCTAAACGTGTTGCTGCTTTTGAAAGCTATATTGGCTTAGTTGAAGCTGGTGTTGGCTTGCTACCTGCTGGCGGAGGCTTAAAAGAATTTGCATTACGCGCCACAGTTGCAGCACAAGGAATCGGTAGTCGCAACTATATCGAGTTCTTTAAAAATCACTTCCAAAATGCTGCGATGGCGAAAGTTTCTGGTTCAGCCTTAGAAGCCAAAAAAATGGGATATCTGTTACCCACCGACCCGATCGTATTTAATGTGCACGCTTTACTCAGCACAGCGATTGGCGAAGCACGACAATTGGCGATGTCAGGCTGGCGCCCCCCCTTGCCACAACCTATCGCAGTTGCTGGGCGTGATGGCATTGCTGCGCTCAGATTGCAATTGATCAACCTATACGAAGGGCAATTTATTTCAGCGCATGACATGCTGATTGCACAACGAATAGCCGAAGTAGTCTGTGGCGGTGACGTCGATGCCGGAACCCTAGTCGATGAAGATTGGCTCCTGACATTAGAACGACGTGCATTTATCGAGCTACTGGGTACCAAGAAAACGCAGGAGCGCATTATGGGCATGCTGCAAACTGGCAAACCGGTTAGAAATTAAATAATAAGTGGAGATAAATATATGAATAAAATGATACGCGATGCCTATATCGTCGCCGCGGTACGCAGCCCTATCGGTAAAGCCCCGAATGGCAGTTTACGGCATACCCGACCAGATGATTTACTCGCAACCATGTTGCAAGCAGCCTTAGCCAAAGCACCGAACCTTGACCCACGCGCCATTGATGATGTCGTCGTTGGTTGTGCTTTACCACAAGCACAGCAAGGGTGGAATGTGGCTCGTATTAGTTTATTGCTGGCTGGTCTACCAGTTAATGTTGCAGGTGTTACGGTCAATCGTTTTTGTGCATCCGGTTTAACCGCAGTTGCAATGGCAGCAGATCGCATTCGTGTCGGTGAAGCTGATGTCATGCTCGCGGCAGGCATTGAGTCTATGTCCATGGTGCCACTGATGGACAACTTACCTACCCTGTCCCCCGCGATTTTTGACAAGGATGAAAACTTAGGAATTGCCTATGGCATGGGTTTGACCGCAGAAAAAGTAGCCCAGCAATGGAAAGTCAGTCGTGAAGATCAAGATCAATTTTCCTTGATCTCACACCAGCGTGCCTTAGCCGCACAAGCTGCTGGAGAATTTGATGATGAAATCCATCCTATTCAAATCTCCAGACGCACGCCTGACACACAACGTGGCGAAGTGATAACTAACACTTCGATGTTTGCACGAGATGAAGGTCCACGTGCGGATACGTCACTAGAGGCATTACTCAAACTGAAGCCGGTTTTCGCGGCACAAGGTAGCGTCACAGCGGGTAATAGCTCACAAACCTCGGATGGTGCAGGCGCTTTAATCCTGATGTCTGAGGAAGCCCTGAAACGTTTCAACATTCAACCCTTAGCCCGTTTTGTCAGTTTTGCTGCACGCGGCGTCCCTCCTGAGGTGATGGGAATTGGCCCGAAAGAAGCTATTCCAGCCGCCTTGAAAAGTGCCGGATTAAAGCAAACAGACCTTGATTGGATTGAACTTAATGAAGCTTTTGCGGCGCAATCATTAGCTGTGATACGCGAGTTACAACTTGATCCAGCCAAAGTGAATCCCTTAGGTGGTGCCATCGCCTTAGGACACCCATTAGGAGCAACTGGTGCAATCCGTGCTGCTACAGTAGTACATGGTTTACGGCGCCGTGCAGCTAAATACGGCATGGTTACCATGTGTATTGGCACTGGTATGGGCGCGGCCGGTATTTTCGAGCGCGTTTAATCAAACAAAGCGGATATTTGCATAATATCCGCGACTTCTCTGGCGTAGCACCTTATTTCAAACTAGGATAAACCCTTAAAGAGACCATTGCACAAGCTACCGCGCGACCCAAATACTGGATTGCGTGGTACTCACGTCTCCCGTACTGCTGTGTACTGTCTCATCGCTGCAATCACACAATTTGACTTACAAGGCAAACCCGCGCGAACGGCGTGCAGCAGTACTGTACGAAACCCCATCCTTGCCCATGCGCCTTGTCCTTTGATCACTTGTAACGATTTTATGCAATGCTCTCTAAAATAGTTTTGCGAGTGGAATTATTTTCTCGATAACGTCACTCAACAAAACTAGGATTATTTTATTGTGATGAATAGGGAGAACACATGGCGTGGCAACCTCGAGCTTTTTTTCGTGGTCGATTGAATGTTACGCTAGACCCACGCATCCGTGCATTACGTGACCGTATTACGCACAACAGCCAGCAAAAAGAGGTCTCACAGACTGTCAAGATACGTTCTATCGAGAAGGTCGATCATGCACTAGATATCAATCATGATTTTTTGACCTCGAAGCATCTGTTCGAGCAACGCAAAATATTTGAACAAAAAGAAAAAAATAAATTCATCCCAAAGCTAATCAGCACACAACAAGATTCGTTAGGGTCTGTTGACGTTTCACATAGGTAACCATAAGAGTACACATGCCATAGCAACGGTACTCTGATAATTTCGCTTCAATTTATCGAACCGTGTTGCTAATGCGCGGTAATGCTTGAGTCGCGCA
>JBIKXM010000016.1:0-9462 GCA_044355755.1 Burkholderiaceae bacterium
CGCAATCGGGACGTCCAGCGATTGTGTTTGCCCCTAATAAAACCTTAGCTGCGCAACTTTATTCGGAGTTTAGAGAATTTTTTCCACGTAATGCAGTGGAATATTTCGTGAGTTACTATGACTACTATCAGCCCGAAGCTTATGTGCCACAGCGCGATCTGTTTATCGAAAAAGACTCAAGTATTAACGAGCATATCGAACAGATGCGTTTATCTGCCACAAAAAGCCTATTAGAGCGCCGTGATGTGATCATCGTCGCCACGGTTTCAGCGATTTATGGTATTGGTAACCCAGAAGACTACCATCAAATGGTTTTGATTCTGCGTCAAGGCGATAAATTAGCCCATAAGGATTTATTGGCGCGTTTAGTCGCGATGCAATACAGTCGTAATGAAACTGAGTTTGCACGTGCTACTTTTCGGGTTCGCGGAGATTTAATTGATATCTTCCCAGCCGAGCATAATGAACTGGCCCTACGGATCGAATTGTTTGATGATGAGATTGATACCTTAACCCTATTCGACCCTCTGACGGGACAAACACGTAAAAAAATCCCGCGCTTTACAGTCTATCCCAGCTCGCATTACGTTACCCCACGCGCCACCGTGCTGCGTGCGATGGAAACGATTAAGCAGGAACTGCGTGAACGACTCGACTATTTCTATCGCGAGCAAAAATTAGTCGAAGCGCAGCGACTCGAACAGCGCACCCATTTCGATCTGGAAATGCTACAAGAAATGGGCTTTTGTAAAGGTATCGAAAACTATAGCCGACACTTATCCGGCTCCCTGCCTGGGCAACCACCACCGACACTGGTCGATTATTTACCCAAAGATGCCTTAATGTTTTTAGATGAGTCGCATGTCTTGATTGGGCAGCTCAATGGCATGTATAACGGTGACCGGGCACGTAAAACCACCCTAACCGAATACGGTTTTCGCCTGCCTTCAGCGTTGGACAACCGTCCCTTACGCTTTGAGGAATTTGAGCAAAAAATGCGCCAAGTCATTTTTGTCTCGGCAACCCCCGCGCGTTATGAATTAGACAACTCTGGACAAATTGTTGAGCAAGTGGTGCGTCCAACAGGCTTGGTCGACCCCGTCATAGAAATACGCCCAGCATCGACTCAAGTTGATGATTTATTAGGTGAAATTCGCTTACGTGTGGCAGTCCAAGAGCGTGTACTGGTTACCACTTTAACGAAACGCATGTCTGAACAACTGACTGATTTTCTGGACGGACAGGGGATTAAGGTACGCTATTTACATTCTGATATTGATACGGTTGAGCGTGTCGAAATTTTGCGTGATTTACGCCTAGGGGTATTTGATGTACTGGTTGGGATTAATTTGCTGCGCGAAGGTCTGGATATCCCTGAGGTATCCCTAGTCGCTATCCTAGACGCTGATAAGGAAGGCTTTTTACGTTCCGAGCGTAGCTTGATTCAAACGATTGGGCGCGCCGCGCGTAATCTAAATGGTAAAGCCATTCTTTATGCCGATGTGATCACCGACTCGATGCGGCGTGCGATAGACGAAACCGAACGACGTCGTACCAAGCAGATTGCATTTAATCAAACCCACGGTATTCAACCGAAAGGTGTGATTAAACGTATCAAAGAAATGATTGATGGTGTGTATGACCAAAAAACCGAACGAATACAACAAGCACAACGCCGTGTAGCACAAGAATTAGCAAATTATGAAGCACTTAATGAAAAGCAATTAGCCAAAGAAATTAAGCGCCTGGAAAAAGTCATGCTGGAACATGCTAAGAATTTGGAATTCGAGCAAGCGGCACGTGTGCGCGATCAACTCGCACAATTAAGGAAGACGGTGTTCGGCGTCGATACACGTGCGACCTAGAGAATACGCTTCACCCCTGTTAAAAATCAGGGGCAGCGCTAGCTCAGCGATTACCAAAATTTACACAAAATGTGCCAATCAAAACCAAAGTTACGCCGATTAAACGAGACCAATTAATATCTCTTTGCGCCAGACCAAATAAACCAAATTGATCGAGAATCAGTGACATCGTAATTTGCCCAGAAATAATCAGGGAGAGCATTACGGCCATCCCCAAATGCGGGGCTAAGAATGTGGTGCCGAACACAAAAATAGCCCCAAGCACGCCACCTAATAGCATCCACCACTCAACCTGTTGTAGCTGACTTAACACTGCAAAACGCTGCCCCGAAAGCAAACAGAGCAAGGCTAAGAAAATGCTCCCAACAATAAAGGAGATTAACGAAGCGAGCTGGGTGCTGCCCTCCACAAACATCTTCAATTGATGATTAATCGCTGCTTGTGAAGCAATCGCAAGTCCAAGGAATAATCCTACAGCATAGTAAATTAAATGCATCTTCGCCGCCAATCAGGAAATATTATTTGAGATAAACTGTTTTATCCATCCCGCAATCTGTCTGTCATTGCGCGACAGTGTCGCGTTTCGTCTGCGTGCATCTAACAGTTGCTTTTGCTCCAGTCCGGTATTACGTGTCATCAATGCCTCCTGATAGTCAACTTCATATTCGGGGTGAAATTGGGCTTTGTTGCATAAATCAAACTTAGGTTGAAGTTATCCCCACCGATTGGCGCATTAGGCGCAAGGCACGGTGACAGGCATACCGAGATGCGTCCAGCGATTGAGAATGGCACAGCGCACATAGCTTCTGCAGCCTGTTGAGCTGGTTTGCGCGCCTGTAGGCGTTCGCCAAGACGCTTTAAACGGTGCATCGCAGTTTCGACCAGATTGCGTTGGTGATAACCACTCCAGCGTTTCCAGATAGCACGTCCCAAGCGTTTAATTGCGGTGAGTTTGTTGTTTCGATATTTAGCCCAATCAGTATGGTCTTTCCAGCGCTGCGCATTTTTACAGGGTGGTATGATCAGTTCAGCGCCCCGCTCATGCACGCAACGATACACACATCGTTTATCATAGGCACCATCTGCGGTGACACTATCCAATATGGTTGTTGCGGGTAGTTGTGCCAGTAGCCCAGAAACCTGTGGACTATCGGCCTGATACTGATCAGTCATTTCAACTGCCTGTATTTCTTGCCTAGCGTGATCAATTGCTAAGTGAACTTTACGCCAACCACGACGATATGCCATGCCATGTTGTTTGACTTTCCATTCGCCTTCACCGTAAAACTTCAGGCCAGTGCTATCGATTAGCAAATGCAGCGGTTCTTGAGTACGGCGCACAGGAAGGGTTACATTCAGCTTGGCTTGGCGTCGGCTCACGGTGCTGTAACACGATACGCTCCAGTTCAGTTTGAATTGCCGTAGGTTTCATCTGCCTAGCTTACAGCACCTGTCAAAATTTAGTTATGCAACAAAGCCATCGTGCGTTATTGCTCGGTCATGCCATAGGTAGTATGCCTCAGCATTATGCGACAGCCACAGTGGCAAGGCTGGTTGAAGCAGCCAATCGTGTCCAGCATACGGTTGATAGAACTACCTTGCTACGGGTAGTAAATAGCTAAAAAGTAGCGGTCAAAAGGTAGGCGCGGCGAGACTATCCAAAAAAGTCGCGCAGAAAGCCGCGCAAAAGGAAAATGGCTTACCCCTGTAAAAGACGTAAACCCTTTTAGATACTGGCGCGGCTGGCAGGATTCGAACCCACGACCCCTTGGTTCGTAGCCAAGTACTCTATCCAACTGAGCTACAGCCGCTAAGCCAAGCATTATAGCAAACATTTAGAAATATAACTAATATTTTAGAAATTTTGTTAATCTGAGCGCTAAAACTTGATTAGCTGCAAAATTGACGTTAACGTAAACAAGTTTGATTCTTTGATAAAGAGCTGTGTCGAATGTCTCAAAGTAATATGACGTATACCATTACTGATTTAGCTGCGGAATTTGATATTACCCCTAGGGCCATCCGCTTTTATGAGGATCATGGGTTGTTAACCCCGGAGCGTATTGGCGCCAATGGCCAACGTCGTTTGTATTCTGTTAGTCAACGTACACGGCTGAAGCTTACATTGAGAGGTAAACGACTTGGGTTTTCGTTGAGCGAAATTAAAGAGATTTTAGATTTATATACCTCTCCTCAAGATACGGTTGCCCAGCTCAGACGTTTCCAAACCGCTCTAGCAAAGCATCGAAAAGTGCTGGAACAGCAACTTCACGATGTACAAGCGCAATTAAAAGAAATCAAACAACATGAAGCGCAGTCCAGGAAATTATTGCAAGCTCGACAGAGCAGACAAAGTTCCTCTAAAAATAAAACTTAACCTTAAGAAGAGAAATAGTATGGCAGCTGAATTTGGTTTGAATTTTGATCTGGGCGAGGAAATCGACGCTTTACGCTCTGCAGTACATAAGTTTGCGCAAACAGAACTGGCCCCCCGTGCCGCAGCAATTGATCATGATGATCAATTTCCAATGGATACTTGGAGAAAAATGGGCGATCTGGGGGTATTAGGTATTACAGTATCGGAAGAATATGGTGGCGCCAATATGGGCTATCTAGCACACATGATCGCTATGGAAGAAATTTCGCGAGCATCAGCGTCAGTCGGCCTATCTTATGGGGCACATTCCAATCTATGCGTTAATCAGATTCACCGCAATGGCAATGCGCAACAAAAACAAAAATACTTGCCGAAGTTAGTTTCAGGAGAACATATCGGCGCTCTAGCGATGAGTGAGCCCAATGCTGGCTCAGATGTTGTCAGTATGAAGTTAAAGGCTGAACGTCGGCACGATAAATTTATTCTCAATGGCACAAAAATGTGGATTACCAATGGTCCTGATTGTGATGTGCTTGTCGTATATGCGAAAACTAAACCTGAAGCAGGCGCCAAAGGGATTACCGCGTTTATTGTAGAAAAAGGTATGACAGGTTTCTCCTCGGCGCAAAAGCTAGACAAACTCGGCATGCGTGGCAGTCATACGGGAGAACTGGTCTTCAATAACGTTGAAGTACCAACTGAAAATATCCTGGGTGAAGAAAATGGTGGCACACGTGTGTTAATGAGTGGCTTGGATTATGAGCGTGCCGTATTGGCCGCTGGGCCATTAGGCATTATGCGTGCATGCATGGATACCGTTCTACCCTATATTCATGAGCGCAAACAGTTTGGTCAAAGTATTGGCGAATTTCAATTAATTCAGGGAAAAATTGCTGACATGTACACCACCTTACAAGCTTGTCGTGCTTATTGCTATACCTTGGGCAAAACACTTGACGGGCTAGGTCTGGAACATGCACGCAGTGTGCGCAAAGAAGCGGCTGGGGCAATTCTTTATGCGGCAGAAAAGGCTACTTGGATGGCAGGCGAAGCGATTCAAATTTTAGGTGGTAACGGCTATATCAACGAATACGCGACTGGCCGTTTATGGCGTGATGCCAAGCTTTATGAAATTGGCGCCGGCACCAGCGAAATTCGGAGAATGTTAATCGGCAGGGAGTTATTTGCTGAGACGATGTAAGCCCGATTAACAATAATAACTTTGAGACATTATGCCGATATTGCAAACCCAGTTGAATCCACGCGATGAGTCATTTAAAAAAAATGCACTTACTATGCAAACCCTTGTGGATGATTTAAAAAATAAATTAATCCACCTTGAACAAGGTGGCGGCCAAACAGCCCGAGAAAAACATATCGCCCGCGGTAAATTATTGCCACGTGAACGTATTAATCAGCTACTCGACCCCAGCTCTCCATGGTTAGAGTTTTCGACACTAGCGGCTTGGAATATGTATGACAATGCTGTCCCCTGTGCTGGCATTATTACAGGTATCGGCGTCATCGCCGGACAGGAATGCGTCGTGCTATGTAATGATGCGACGGTTAAAGGTGGCACTTATTTTCCACTGACAGCGAAAAAACATTTACGTGCTCAAGAAATTGCCGAACAAAATCATTTACCCTGTATCTATTTGGTCGATTCTGGCGGTGCGAATCTACCTAATCAAGATGAAGTCTTTGCTGATCGTGATCATTTTGGCCGAATTTTCTTCAATCAAGCCAATATGTCGGCCAAAGGCATTCCACAAATCGCGGTCGTAATGGGTTCGTGTACAGCTGGAGGCGCTTATGTACCTGCCATGAGCGATGAAAGTATCATCGTGAAGCAACAAGGCACCATTTTTTTAGGAGGGCCCCCGCTAGTGAAGGCCGCGACGGGTGAGATTGTTAGCGCAGAAGACTTGGGAGGGGCAGATGTACATACAAGATTATCCGGGGTCGCCGATTATCTCGCACAGGATGATTACCATGCATTGAGCATCACCCGAGATATTGTCAGCAAATTAAATCGCAAGCCAAAAGCATCGATTGCCCAACAAATGCCTACGACGCCGCTCTACCCTGAGCACGAACTATATGGCGTGATTCCAAGTGATACCCGAAAACCTTTTGATGTGCGCGAGGTGATTGCACGCATCGTTGATGGTTCGGCATTTGATGAATTTAAAGCACGTTATGGTACAACCTTAGTGTGCGGCTATGCACACCTCTGGGGCTACCAAGTTGGAATTATTGCCAATAACGGCATTCTATTTTCAGAATCAGCATTGAAAGCAACGCATTTTATTGAATTGTGTTGCCAAAGAAATATTCCGCTTATTTTCCTACAAAACATTACCGGCTTTATGGTCGGTAAGAAATATGAAAATGAAGGCATTGCCCGCAACGGTGCCAAAATGGTGACCGCTGTTGCAACAGCTGCCGTACCAAAGTTTACGGTCATTATTGGAGGCAGTTTTGGTGCGGGCAATTATGGTATGTGTGGCCGTGCCTATAGCCCAAGATTTTTATGGATGTGGCCCAACGCACGTATTTCTGTGATGGGGGGTGAGCAGGCTGCGAATGTATTGGCCACGATTAAACGCGATGGAATACACGCCAAGGGCAATACTTGGCCAGCAGCAGAAGAACAGCAATTCAAACAACAAATCCAGCAACAATACGAAACACAAGGCCATCCTTACTATGCCAGTGCACGCCTGTGGGATGATGGCGTGATTGACCCAGCAGATACACGCCGCGTTTTGGGTTTAGGATTAGCAGCCAGTTTCAATGCCCCCGTTGCTGAGACCCGCTTTGGTCTCTTCCGTATGTAATGTTGATGGATTGCTAAACTATGTTCAAAAAAATTCTAATTGCTAATCGTGGCGAAATAGCGTGCCGCATTGCCACAACCTGTCGGCGTTTAGGTATTCAAACTGTGGCTATTTATTCTGACGCCGATCAGCACGCACGTCATGTCTCCTTATGTGATGAAGCCGTATGGATTGGTCATGCTGCACCCAACGAGAGCTATTTATGTGCAGAACGTGTACTCAATGTCGCCTTAACAAGTGGCGCACAAGCAATTCACCCGGGCTATGGTTTTCTCTCTGAAAATGCTGCTTTTGCCGAAGCCTGTAGCCAAGCCGGTTTAATTTTTATCGGCCCGCCAGCGAAAGCCATCGCTGCAATGGGTTCAAAATCGGCAGCTAAACGTTTAATGGAGCAATCCGGCATTCCTCTGGTACCGGGCTATCACGGCGACAATCAAGCACCTGATCTGTTACAAGCCGAAGCAGATACGCTGGGCTATCCGCTACTAATTAAAGCCAGTAGTGGCGGAGGAGGTAAAGGAATGCGCGTAGTACGCAGTGCGCAAGAATTTAAAGACGCCCTTAACGCCTGCCAGGGTGAGGCAAGTCATAGTTTTGGTGATGCTCATGTACTGCTAGAAAAATACCTTGAGCGGCCTCGCCATATTGAAGTGCAAATTTTCGCTGATCAGCATGGTAATTGCATTTATCTCTCTGAGCGCGATTGCTCAATTCAACGTCGCCACCAAAAAGTGATTGAAGAAGCACCTGCACCAGGCTTAACAGATGCACAACGCCAAGCCATAGGGCAAGCGGCAGTTGCAGCGGCACAGGCAGTAGGTTATGAAGGTGCCGGTACGGTTGAATTTATTGCAGATGCACAAGGCGTGTTTTATTTTATGGAAATGAATACACGTCTCCAAGTCGAGCATCCGGTCACTGAAATGATTACCGGATACGATCTGGTCGCCTGGCAAATTGCTATTGCGGCAGGACAGACATTACCTATCCAGCAGCAACAATTGTCACTTCAAGGGCACGCATTCGAGGCACGCATCTACGCAGAGAATCCTGAAAAACAATTTTTACCCACGACGGGGACACTGACTCATGTCCACACCCCTCCAGCAGTCGAATTTATTGTCGATCGTTCAGCCATCAGGATAGACAGTGGCGTAAGCCAGGGCGATAGTATCACCCCCTATTACGACCCGATGATTGCCAAATTGATCGTTTGGGGAGAAACACGGACGCAAGCCCTGGCAAAAATGCGGCAGGCATTGTGCCAATTTCAAGTAGTGGGTCTAAAAACAAATATAGAGTTTTTGCAGCGATTATTTCATCACCCTGATTTTTCCCAAGCCAATTTAGATACGGGTTTGATTGCACGCCATCACACTAGTTTATTAAGCCCCGTAACCTTCACTGCAACACAAAGCTTCGCATTAATCGCGGCGGCAACCATAGCACGCTTGCAGCAAGAACAACAGATCGTCTATACCTCACCTGAGATACCATCACCATGGAAACAAACCGATGGTTGGCGTATCAGCGGTCAATCTCAGCGTGCCTTGCAATTCCTCTATGGTGAGCAACGATGGACAGCTAGCCTCACATACCAAAATAGCAAGATCGTTTTACAAGCATTTGATCAAAGAGCTGAATTAAGCTTTATCAAACAAGCACCAAATAGTTATCGCATTATCCTAAATGGCCAGCAATATACATTCCATGCTTTGATGCAAAAAAATCATGTGTATTTATATGCTGACACCTTGAGAGCTGAACTCATCTATCTTGACCCGCTGGCGATCAAGCAAAGTGAAGAGCAGAGCGCTAATCAATTGACGGCACCAATGCCTGGGAAAATTCTAGCGATACATGCTCAACATGGTCAAAATGTGACAAAAGGTATGCCCTTATTGGTGATGGAAGCGATGAAAATGGAGCATACGATTATTGCACCGATCGATGGCATCATTGAAGCGATTCACTTCACCGAAGGCGAACAAGTCACCGAAGGCGCACAACTTTTTTCCTTGACCGGACTTGAAGGTGATACGCTATGAGCCTCCCGAAGCAAGTCAAATTAGTCGAAGTTGGGCCACGTGATGGTTTGCAAAATGAACACACATTTGTACCCACTGAAACGAAAATTGCACTCATTAATCGACTGGTTGATGCCGGATGTCAACATATCGAAGCAACTGCTTTTGTCTCACCCAAATGGGTACCGCAAATGGCAGATAATCAGGCAGTAATGGCCGGCGTACAACGTGGTCGGAGTCGTTACTCTGTGCTTGTACCCAACTTACAAGGCTTATTGGCTGCGCAGCAAGCCGATGTCGACGAGATCGTTTTATTTACGGCGGCTTCCGAAAGTTTTGCAAAAAAAAAAATA